>JAAFGW010000140.1 GCA_010365175.1 Sulfuriferula multivorans
TTGATCTCGACCAAAACGACGGCTGATTAGCGGTTTTCCAAAGCCGACTGAAAAACGCAGCACTTTGACACCCGCCAGGCGCGCAGCGAAATAATGGCCCAGTTCGTGAAACACGACCAAGATGCCGATCGCGACCAGAAACCATAAAACAGTGTGCAAAATATTCATGCGTTAATATGTTCCAAATACGTTTCGGCCACTATGCGCGCCTGGCAATCAGCATCGAGTAATTCATCAAGGGTTTGAACTGCGCCGTCAGCCAAGTTATCCAGGGTATGGGCAATGCTGGCCGCGATAGCATTAAACGGAATGGAGCCGTCCAGAAAGCGCGCCACCGCCACTTCGTTGGCTGCATTCAGCACGGCTGAAGCATTCCCTCCCGAATGCAATGCATCAAACGCCAACTGCAAACAAGGAAAGCGTGCCGAGTCAGGCGCTTCGAAGGTGAGCTGCTTGCCCATCAGTTCAAGGGCCGACACTCCCGCCTCGATGCGCTCGGGAAATCCCAGCGCGTAAGCTATCGGGGTACGCATATCAGGCGTACCCATCTGTGCAATCACCGAGCCATCGGCATATTCAACCATCGAATGCACGATGCTTTGCGGATGCACCACCACCTTGATTTGCTCTGGGCGCGCATTGAACAGCCAGCGCGCCTCGATCACTTCGAGCCCTTTGTTCATCAGGCTTGCCGAGTCGACCGAAATTTTTTTCCCCATAACCCAGTTGGGATGGGCGACCGCTTGCGCAGGCGTGGCCGCGGCAATGGCTTCAGAGGTCCAGGTGCGGAAAGGCCCCCCGGAAGCGGTGATCCACAAAAAATTCACCCCGGCGCGTTGAAAATCACCCGCAAAACCCCGTGGTAGCGACTGGAATATCGCATTGTGCTCAGAATCAATCGGCAGCAGCTCGGCGCCACTTGCGGCTATCGCATCCATGAATAACTGGCCGGACACCACCAGTGTCTCCTTATTCGCAAGCAGTATTCTTTTGCCTGCCTGCGCCGCGGCCAGGGTGGCAGGCAGGCCTGCAGCACCCACGATGGCGGCCATGACGGTATCGACTTCAGCGGCAGTTGCCACTTCGGTCAACGCATCAGCACCTTCCAGCACGGTCACCGCAAGCTTCTCTTCCGCGATGCGTGCACGCAATAGCTTTGCCGCTGAAGGCTCACTCATCACTGCAACGCGTGGCCGGTGGACACGACACTGCTCGACCATGCGTTCGACCTGGGTCGCGCCGGTCAGGGCAAAAATTTCAAACCGGCCCGGATGGCGCGACACGACATCGAGCGTATTGACGCCGATGGTACCAGTGGCGCCCAACACGGTCAGTACGCGCGCGGGTTTGCTACCTGGATTAATTTCGTTTGGATTCTGGCCGCTTGAATTCATGCAGCGTACTCCAGCCACATCAACATGCCCACGGCGATCGGCAGGGTGGAGGTCAGGGCGTCAATCCGATCAAGCACACCGCCATGGCCAGGCAGCATGGTTCCACTGTCTTTCATGCCAGAAATACGCTTGATCCATGATTCGAATAAATCGCCCAACACCGACAGATAAAGCAATCCCGACACCATGAGAACCAATGACAATAAGGGAATTCCGACCCATAGACTCAATGCACCTGAGTACAGCGCGAGCGCAACCCATGCACCCGCAACGCCTTCCCAGGTTTTTCCAGGGCTGATTGTGGGTGCGAGCTTGCGACGGCCAAAATGACGTCCGGCAAAATAGGCTGCGGTATCGGCAATCCAGACAATCGCCATCACGCCCAGCAATACAGCGGGGCCGCGCGCATGCAAATACTGGAGTGCCACCCAGGTCGGCACTATCAGTACGACGCCGACCAGGGCGCGCACGAATGCCTGTTGCGCACGCCACTGGCTGAGCAACCACAGCGGGGCAACCAGCAGCCAGAACCCCATTGCCAGCACGATGAGTCCCACCTGAAAAGCAGGCCACTGTTCAGCCAAAACATACGGTAAAGCCAGCGCAGAAAGCGCCAGCAACGCTGCATAAACGCGCGCTGACAGCGGTGGGAAATCGCTCAGGCGCGCCCACTCATAGGCAGCCAGGCCAGCCACCACCGCCATCAAGGCCGCCCACACCCAACCCGGGGCCCAAAACACAGCCGAGACAAAAACGCCCAGCATGACCAAGGCTGTGAGTACCCGCCTGAATAGCGGCGTCATAGATTCAATTCCCGGTAAATCATCACGACAAAGCGCGAACCTGATCGCTGGTTCGGCCAAAACGACGCTCACGAGCACGGTAAGACGTGATCGCTGCGTCAAGCGCTTTCGCATCAAAGTCGGGCCACAAGGCATCAGTGAAATGCAATTCGGTATAAGCCAGTTGCCACAGCAGAAAATTACTGATGCGCTGCTCGCCGCCGGTGCGTATAAAGAGATCCGGTTCGGGCGCATCGGCAACGCTGAGTTGTTGCCCCAGCAAGACTTCATTTACCGCGTCGGGCGCTACGCCCGATTCCATCAAACGCTTGACGGCCTGTACGATATCCCACCGCCCACCATAATTGGCGGCAACGGTAAACGTCAGGCGCGTGTTGTTCAGGGTGAGTGCTTCAGCGTCTCGAATCAAGGACTGGATGCGTTCGGAAAACCCCGACAAGTCTCCGATCACCCGAAACCGGATGTCGTTTTCGTGCAGGCGTGCGACCTCGTTTTCCAGTGCACGCATGAACAACTCCATCAACAGGGTGACTTCTTCCTGCGGACGTCGCCAGTTTTCAGAGCTGAAGGCGAAAACGGTCAGATGCGACACGCCGCGTTCGGCACACGCACGGATGACTCCGCGCAAAGCCTCAACGCCCTTGCGATGTCCGGCCACACGCGGCATCAACCGGCGCTTTGCCCAGCGACCATTCCCATCCATGATGATAGCAATGTGCCGAGGCACATCAGGACTTGTTGGAGTTGTTTGCTTCGCGCGGTCAGACACGCCGAATATGCTCACCAGAGATGCTCAGACTGCGAGCAGGTCTTTCTCTTTATCGGCCAGAATTTTGTCAATTTCGCCGATGTATTTGTCGGTGAGCTTTTGCACTTCGTCCTGAGTGCGGCGCTCTTCATCTTCCGTCGCGGCCTTGTCCTTGACCATATCTTTGACGGTACCGTTGGCATCACGGCGAATATTGCGGATCGCCACGCGCGCACCTTCTGCTTCGTTGCGCACCACCTTGATCAGGTCGCGGCGACGCTCTTCGGTCAGTGACGGCGTAGGCACCCGGATCACATCCCCGTAAGTGGACGGGTTGAGGCCCAGATCAGAATCACGTATCGCCTTCTCGATCTTGGCGACCATGTTTTTTTCCCATGGCTGCACGCCTATCGTGCGGCTGTCAATCAGCGACACGTTCGATACCAGCGGGACTGCAGTAGGGCTGCCGTAATAGTCAACCATCACATGATCGAGAATGCCCACATGCGCACGCCCGGTGCGAACTTTCGCCAAATCGATTTTTAACGACTCCAGCGTTTTGCCCATTTTATCTTCGGCAGATTGTTTGATTTCGGCGATGCTCATTTCAGCCATTTCAACTCCTCAACTCAAGGACACTCGCGTGCCTTCGATTTCACCCATCACCACGCGCTTCAACGCGCCAGCCTTGAAAACATTAAACACAACCAGCGTCAGCTTCTGTTCGCGACACAAGGCAAAAGCGGCAGTATCCAGCACACCCAGATTTTTGGCGATGGCTTCGTCGAAGCCGAGTGTCTCGTAACGCGTGGCAGTTGCGTCCTTGTTAGGATCGGCGGAGTACACCCCATCGACCTTGGTCGCCTTGATCAACAAATCGGCATCAATCTCGGCTGCGCGTAATGCAGCTGCTGTATCCGTAGTGAAGAAAGGGTTGCCCGTTCCGCCCCCAAAAATCACCACCCGCCCGGCCTCCAGATGACGCACCGCCACATCACGATCAAACGCCTCGCCTACGTGACTGATATGAACTGCCGTCTGCACCCGTGCATCAACACCCGCCTGTTGCAACGCATCTTTCAACGCCAAGGCATTCATCACCGTGGCCAGCATACCCATCGAATCGGCATTGGCGCGGTTCATTCCGGACAATGCGCCGGTGGCGCCGCGAAACAGATTCCCGCCCCCGACGACAATCCCCACCTGCACGCCCAACGCTGCCACTTCGCGAATCTGGGTGACAAAACCGGCCATGGTTTCGCCATGGTAGCCAAAACCTTCAGGCCCCATCAGGGCCTCGCCGGACAACTTCAGCAGAATGCGTCGGACGGCGGCCATGCTGGATTAAACCTTGCCGGCAGCGGCCACTTCAGCTGCGAAGTCGGTTACTTTCTTCTCGATACCTTCACCCACCACCAGCATCACGAAACCATGACACTGCGAGTTTTTCGACTTGAGCACCTGCTCGATGGTCTGCTTGTCGTCCTTGACGAAAGGCTGTGACAACAACGTGACTTCCTTGAGGTACTTTTGAACCGTACCTTCAGCAATTTTTTCCAGCATGGCTTCCGGCTTGCCGGCTTCCTTGGCTTTCTCGATGGCAATGCGGCGTTCCGTATCCAGCAGCTCCGGCGACACGCCCGATGCGTCCAGAGACTTTGGCTTGGATGCGGCGATATGCATGGCAATGTCGCGCGCCAGGGCTTCGTCGCCCGTCACATCGACCAGCACACCAATCTTGCCACTGTGGATGTAGCTGGCGAACTTGCCTTGACCGTCCAGGCGGACAAAGCGGCGTATAGACATGTTTTCGCCCATTTTGCCCACCAACTCGGTGCGGAACGCTTCCACGGTGGTGCCATTGTGCGGCAATGCTGACAAGGCAGCCACGTCAGCCGGATTCTGGTTCAACACCATATCGGCCAGCGCGCTGGACAACGCCAGGAAGTCGTCATTCTTGGCCACGAAATCGGTTTCACAGTTAACTTCCACCATGGCAGCAGATTTGCCATCGGCACTAATTGCAATCGTTACGACGCCTTCAGCAGCAACACGGCTAGCGCTCTTGGCGGCCTTGTTACCAAAACGCACGCGCAGGATTTCGTCTGCTTTTTGCATATCGCCACCCGCTTCGGTCAGCGCTTTCTTACAGTCCATCATCGGCGCGTCGGTTTTTTCGCGCAGCTCTTTAACCATGCTTGCAGTAATTTCTGCCATGTTGCACTCCTTCAATTCGGTTTCGATACAGCCAGTTTCAATACAGAAAGAGGGGCAAACGCCCCTCCTTGAATACGCTCGCCGGATTTCTCCGGCGACGCAGCAGCGAGTCGCGCTTATTCAGCGGCTACACCACCCTCTTCTTCTTCAACTTCGATGAACTCTTCACCGCCAACGATCTCGCTGATGACCTGAGCGCGGCCTTCCAGCGCCGCATCGGCCATGCCACGTGCATACAGACGAATCGCACGCGCCGAGTCATCATTACCCGGGATCACGTAATCCAGACCTTCGGGGCTGTTGTTTGTGTCCACCACGCCAATGACCGGAATTCCCAGCTTCTTCGCTTCGACTACGGCGCCCTTCTGGTAGCCAACATCGATAATGAACAGCGCGTCAGGCAGGCCGCCCATTTCGCGAATGCCGCCCAGGCTGCGTTCCAGCTTGTCGACTTCACGCTGAACGGTCAGCGTTTCCTTTTTCGACAGGCGACCCGGCTCGGCCAGCGAGGCTTCCAGATCGTTCAGACGCTTGATCGATTGCTTGACCGTCTTGAAGTTGGTCAGCATGCCACCCAGCCAGCGGTTATCGACATAAGGCATCCCTGCGCGCTGAGCTTCTTCCCGCACGATGTCACGTGCAGCACGCTTGGTGCCAACGAAGAGCACGGTGCCTTTATTCGACGAAACCTTACGGACGAATTTTTGTGCATCCTGGAACATCGGCAGCGATTTTTCCAGGTTGACGATATGAATTTTGCTGCGATGGCCGAAAATGTACGGAGCCATCTTGGGATTCCAGAAACGAGTTTGGTGACCGAAGTGGACACCGGCTTCCAGCATTTGGCGCATTGTGACTGACATGTAAAACTCCTAAAGGGTTGAGCCTCCACCCGTCAGCAGCCGCACGTTTGTTAGTTAAACGTGCAACCACCCTTTAATGACAGATGTGCGTATTTATCCGAACTATTCCGGACAGCCGGCGATTCTAATGCCATAAGGCTGATTTTTCAAGGGAAAACCTGCTCCGATAGCCAACCCCACTTGCCCAAATCAAATTCCACCAGAAACGCTTTGCTCATGCCCGGCAAAAGTTGTCAGGGCTGGCCCAATCTCCCGCACAAGTGACCATGACTTCCCAAGGGTTGTTTTGTCCCGCTACGGGCGCGATAGAATGCGTATTTACCCTACGCCCTACGCCCCATGACTGTCACCATCAAAACAGGCGCTGAAATCGAAGGCATGCGCATAGCCGGCCGACTCGGCTCGGAAGTACTCGATTACATCACGGCCTTCGTCAAACCCGGCGTCACCACCGGCGAACTCGACAAACTCTGCCACGATTACATGGTCAACGTGCAAGGCACGATTCCGGCACCCCTCAATTACGCGCCTCCCGGCCATGCGCCCTACCCCAAATCGATTTGCACCTCGGTCAACAACCAGGTGTGCCATGGTGTTCCGGGCGACAAGCTGCTCAAAAACGGCGATATCGTGAACCTCGACATCACCGTGATCAAGGATGACTGGCACGGCGATACCAGTCGCATGTTTTCCGTAGGTGATGTCACGGTTCAGGCCAAACGCCTGATCCAGATCACCTATGAATCCATGTGGATTGGAATTTCACACGTCAAGCCAGGCGCACGGCTGGGTGATGTCGGCCATGCGATTCAGCAGTTTGCAGAAAACAGCGGCTACAGTGTGGTGCGCGAATTCTGCGGCCATGGCATTGGCCTTAATTTTCACGAAGACCCCCAAGTGCTGCACTACGGCAAAGCCGGCACCGGCTTGGTGCTGGAAGCCGGCATGACCTTCACCATCGAACCCATGATCAATGCCGGGCGACGCGATATTCGCCAGATGTCAGACGGCTGGACCATCACCACCAAGGATCGCAGCCTGTCGGCACAATGGGAACACACCATACTCGTCACAGATGCGGGCTATGAAGTGTTGACCGTATCGTCTGGCAGCCCGGCCATCCCCGATCGCATCCTGTCGGCGGCGTGAACGACACCCCGTTCGCCGATCTTCGCGAACAGCTCAAATCCGGTCGCGCCGCGCTGGCTACGGCCTATCTCGAAAAGGCCGAGGTTTCCCAGTATTTGTCCCGACACGCCGCACTGGTCGATGGCGTGCTGGCGGAACTCAGTACCCGGGTCGCGCTGCCTGCGAGCTTTTGCCTTGCCGCCGTTGGCGGC
>JAAFGW010000141.1 GCA_010365175.1 Sulfuriferula multivorans
GAAAGCGGCATTGAATCGGTTCACAATCATGTTCGATGAACGTATGCCGCAGCATTAAACGATTTCCCGTTTACACAAAATCGCGGACACCCCCTCGGTTGGTTGTCTTGACGGCCTTACTTCTAGGTCATTCAGCTCCTAAGCTGCCCTCATTTCTATATTCAGCGGCACCTCTAACTCATCACCTGTCCATGCTCCCGAGTATCGTGGAACGCGACCTTGGGCCAGCGTTCCTGTGCCAGCGATAGATTCACGCGCGTATCCGCCAGATAGACCAGATTGCCGTCCACATCTTTCGCCAGCTTGAGCGTGTTGGCCTTGGTGAATTCCGCCAGATGCTGGACATCGGGGCAGGTGACCCAGCGTGCGGTGTAGATGCCGGCGTTCTCGAAGCTGGCGTCGACGCCGTATTCGGTTCTGAGGCGATGGGCGACGACTTCGAACTGCAGCTGGCCGACTGCGCCAATCAGCAGCGTGTTGTCGGCGAAGGGTTCGAACACTTGCACCGCACCTTCCTCGCCCAGTTCCAATAATCCCTTGTTCAACTGCTTGGCGCGCAGCGGGTCGCGCAGACGCGGGCGGCTGAAGAGTTCGGGAGCGAAGTAGGGGATGCCCTTGTATTGCAGGGCTTCGCCTTCGGTCAGCGTGTCGCCGATATGCAGCTGGCCGTGGTTGTGGATGCCGATGATGTCGCCGGCCACGGCATCTTCCATGCGGGTGCGCTCGTTGGCCATGAAAACCACTGCGTTGGCGATTTTCATGTCCTTGCCGGTACGGCGGTGGCGCACTTTCATGTTGGGACTGTAACGACCTGAGCAGACGCGGAAGAAGGCGATGCGGTCGCGGTGCTGCGGATCCATGTTGGCCTGGATCTTGAACACGAAGCCGGTGAACTTGGGTTCGGTGGGCTCGACCACGCGCTCGACCGCCTCGCGCGGCTGCGGCGGTGGCGCCCAGTCGGCCAGCGCATGCAGTACTTCGCGCACGCCGAAGTTGTTGATTCCAGAGCCGAAGAATACCGGCGACTGCTGTCCCTTCAGAAACGCATCGAGGTCGAAACTGTCGCCGGCACCGCGCACCAACTCGATTTCGGACAGCAGGGTGTCGGCTTCCTGAGGGAAGCGTTCCTTGAGTGCGGCTTCGCCCAGGCCCTGTAGCGATTCGAACTTCTGGTTGGCGTTTTCCTCGCCGGCTTTAAAGCGCAGGATTTCGTTGTTGAGCAGGTGATACACGCCCTGGAAGCGCTTGCCCATGCCAATCGGCCAAGTCACCGGCGCGCAGTGAATCTTCAGGATCGATTCGATCTCGTCCAGCAGTTCCAGCGGCTCGCGCACCTCGCGGTCCATCTTGTTGATGAAAGTGATGATGGGGGTGTCGCGCAGGCGGCAGACTTCCAGCAGCTTGATGGTTTGTTCTTCAACGCCCTTGGCGGCGTCGACCACCATGATCGCGGCGTCCACGGCGGTGAGCACGCGGTAGGTGTCTTCCGAAAAGTCCTTGTGGCCGGGGGTGTCGAGCAGGTTGAACACGCAGTTGCCGTGGGAGAACTGCATCACCGAGCTTGCCACCGAAATGCCGCGCTCGCGCTCGATTTCCATCCAGTCGGAGGTGGCATAGCGGCTGCTTTTGCGCGCCTTGACCGTGCCCGCCATCTGGATGGCGCCACCGAACAGCAGCAGCTTTTCGGTCAGCGTGGTTTTACCGGCGTCGGGGTGCGAGATGATGGCAAAGGTGCGGCGCTTTTTGACGTCGCGCACCAAAGTCGGGTCGCCGGTCTTGACCGGTGCGGTGGCAGTGGATTCCATGGGGGCAGCATGCAGATATGAAGCAGGCCGCCATTTTAAGCTATTTCGAGCGGTGTGCCGTTCAGGAGGGGTCCAGACTGTTGGGCGCTTTCAATCAGTTCTGGCTTCGTCAGAGGGTATGTCAGTAAACAGGGGACTTTCGCCCCCTGTGTTCATTTGCAATCGCAGTTTTGCGTGGATGGCTTAACCCGCTTTTCCCGCTTCGTCTTTTTGACGGGTTTGACGATATCGGACAGCGATGCCTTGGTTGTCGACAGCACCTGTTCACGCTGGATCTTCCAGCGGTTTCCATCGCGCACCCATTCAATCCGTTTTTCCACTTCGTCGCGGTATTTGGCCGAAGTATAGGTTTGCTTGAATTCTGTTAGCCCTTTGTTGGCTTCCGGGTTGCTCACTTTCAGGCCATCAATCCCCACCGTGATATTCCCCGGTTTGCTGAGGCGTACGGCACGTTCGCTCGACCATTTCGTGAGCGAGACGCCATCCTCAGGGGTGAACGTTTTAGCGTAGTAGTCGCGGTAACGCGGGAAATCCTTGGACGACCAGCCTGCGGCCCAGCCGGCCAGGGCTTGTGGCAGGGTTTCCGGCGGCAGGGCGACGGGCTGGGGCTCAATGGGTTTGCCCGGCGCTGCGTCAACCTTGCGTGGAGTCAGGATGTCACTAGCCACTCTAACCGCCGGAACCACTGCGGGGCACTGGCTTGCCGGGTCGACTTGAAAGCGGTCCTGTCCCAGTTCTTTGAGCGTGGGCAGATTGTCACGTCCCACTTGCAATGCAGCAAGCAGGTTACCCATGCCGGCCTGGGTGCGCAGGTAGGCGATGGCATGGTCATAGGACGCGTTTACGTAGGCGCGGCGCGCCTGGAAATATTCGTTTTCGGTATCCAGCAGGTCGAGCAGGGTGCGTTGCCCGATGTCGTATTGCTTGCGATAGGCTTCGCGTGCTTTTTCGATTGAGAGTTGATGCTGGTCGAGAAAACCCAGTTGGCGCGACAGGTTTTCCGTATCGTTGTAGGCGATTGAAAGCGTCTGCCGGATATCACGGCAGGCCTTGTCGCGCAGATCTTTTGCCACTTTCAGCCGCTCGGCATACTGGCGAACCAGCGCCTGGTCCGAGCCGCCCTTGAAGAGGTTGTAATTGAGCACAAGCTCGATGACCTGTTCGTCACGTCTGCCTGCAATACCATTGCTGTTGTTCGAAATATCCTTGCGGGCACGCAAATCGACTCTTGGCTGAAAATTAGCCTGGCGACCATGCGCTTCGGCCTGAGCCGAACGCACGTTTTCAATCGCAGCATTAAAACCCGGATTGCCTTGATAAGCCTGTTTTAGCGCTTCTTCCGGCGTGGGCGGGATGCCCTGCTTGTACAGTTCGGGTTGAACCAGATTGTTTGATGGCAATTCGCCCACCAGGCGCAGGTAGCGCGCGCTGACATCATTCAGGTTGCTGGACTCGGTAAGCATGTTCGATTGGGCCAGCGCCAGTCGGCCGCCCGCTTGCTCGAAGTCGACTCGACGCCCTACACCGGCTTCGACGCGTTGCTGAATCTGGTTGAAAACCTGTTCATGCTGGGCGTAGTTTTCCTGCGCCAGCGTGGAAAGCTCTCGGTAACGCAGCACGTCGAGATAGGCGCGTGCTGTTTCGAGCGCGGTGGTTTCAGAAGCGTCGAGTACTTCGTAGTAGCGCACTAGCTTGGCATAGGCGAGTCGGGCCACTTCGTCGCGGGTGGAGAAGCCGTCGTAAATCATCTGGTTGAATGACAACACGGCGCCGCGACGGGTGAGATTAGTGGTGGGCTGATTGGGTTGAGTCAGGCTTTCACGGCCGATACCGGTCGTGATATCCACACGCGGGAAATAACCACCTCGTGCGACATTCTGCTCATTCTGGGCGGAAAGAAACGTGTGCCAGCGGGCCTGGACTTCGGGGTTGCTGGAGACAGCGCTTTTGACCGCATCCTGAAGGGTGACGGGCGCCTGAGCGACAGCGGGCGTTGACAGTGCCGTCAAAACCACTAAAGACAAAATGATATTTCTTCCCTGCATTCCTTCAGCCTCCCGGATCGAAACCGATAACTTATAGTGTGTGTTAGCGCGATATTGTATGCAAAACTCATACCAGCTCGGCGCATTACCCTTCTTAACGTCGCGAAATACCGTAACTTGAGGCAAGAAAACCAGTTGGACATCTTACGGAAACTCGAATGCAGCGGAATTGTGGCCATTGATGGGATGCAGTTTCCTGGTTCGTCACACGAGTTTGAGTCGAATGCATACAAGAATGGTGTGCGGCATCAGGCCGTTCTGAGCTGGGAGTGTTGAGAATTCGACACATTGTTGAAAGGATGTCCCTGTTAAAAGGAATATGCTTCCTGCTGTTTGGTGCAAGCCTTGTTTTTGCAGGGGTTGAGCTGGATCGAATGTTGCTGCTTGCCAGCCAGCGTTACGGTGACGCGGGCGCTGCTTCGGTGACCGCCTGGCGCGATTTGCTGACAAACTCGGCGGGGCAGTCCGATTCGGTCAAATTAAAACGGGTGAACGAGTTTTTTAATCATCGAACGCGTTTTCGGGACGACCGGGATATCTGGGGCGTTGAGGATTACTGGGCAACCCCGCTTGAGGTGTTGGGACGGGCGGAAGGGGATTGCGAAGATTTTGCAATAGCCAAATACATGACTTTAAAGCTGATGGGCCTCTCGTCCGAGAAGATGCGGCTGGCTTACGTCAAAGCGCGCCTGGGAGGCCCACAAAGCACGATCGTTCAAGCCCACATGGTGCTGAGCTATTATCCGGCTCCAGAGGATGAACCCTTGATTCTGGATAATCTGATTTCGGATATCCGCCCCGCTTCTCGTCGTCCGGATTTGACGTTGGTGTTTGGTTTTAACACCGAGGGCCTGTGGGTGGGGGGAGCGGCACCCCGTGCAGGTGCCTCGGCACAGCGACTGTCAAAATGGCAGGCTGTGCTGGTCAGAATGCGGGAAGACGGAATCGAATGAATAACCATTTGCTCAGGGATACGTTATGACACTTACCAAGCAGCTCTGGCTTGCCGTTGTGGCAATCATGACCATCGCGTTCGGGATCAGTTTTCTGGTCAGCGCCTGGTCGGCCAAAAACTATCTCGAAGATCAGCTGCGACTGAAAAACATCGATAACGCCAACTCGCTGGCCTTGTCGATGTCGCAGATGGACAAGGATCCCGTGTTGATCGAATTGCTGGTTTCCGCCCAGTTCGATATCGGCCATTACAAGCAGATCAAACTGGTTTCGCCCACCGGCAAGCTGATGATCGAACGCGTGAACGAAGACGCAAACGATACAGTGCCCGTGTGGTTCGTCAGCCTGATTCCTTTGGCCGCTCAGCCGGGAGTGGCGCAGGTTCAGGATAACTGGCGCCAATATGGCACGCTGACCGTGATCAGCAATAACGGTTTTGCCTATCAGGCGTTATGGAAAGGCAATATTCGCTTGTTGCTCTGGTTTTTTGCGGGAGCAATTTTGAGCGGCGTGATCGGCACCCTGATCCTGCGTGCCATTACTCGTCCACTGGGCGAGGTGGTCAAGCAGGCAGAAGCCATTGGCGCACGCAAATTCATAACCATTGAAGAACCGCGTACGCGGGAATTCCGCAGCGTGGTGCGCGCCATGAATGCGCTGTCCGGGCAGGTGCGCGGCATGCTCGATGAAGAGTCAGCACGGCTTGAACGTTTGCGACGCGATGCACAGCACGATGCGTTGACCGGACTGGTGAATCGCGAACATTTTCTCAGCAAGATGCGTTCAGCGCTCGAAGATGACAACGCCGCACCTGCCGGTGGGCTGTTTTTTGTTCGCTTGCCTGACCTGGTCAAAATGAACAAGGAGCTGGGCCGCGAATCGACAGATGCGCTGCTGAAATTGCTGGCCAATGCGTTGCAGGAATCCTGTCCGGATGAATCCTGCCTGATTGGGCGAATGAACGGATCCGACTTTGCCGTCCTGGCGCCGGATGTGGATTCGGTGGCTGAGTGTGCGCGTCAGATTTCTGCGCATGCCTTGTTGTCAATCAATGACCCAAGTTCGACAACAGAACACACCGTACTGTTGGGCGCAGCCATATATCGCCATGGCGAAGCCTTGTCGCAGGTGTTGTCGCGTGCCGACATGGCGCTGAATCGGGCCGAAGTCGAAGGTGGCAGCGCAGTCGAGATGGACACCGCCAATGTGGAATGGAAGCCCGCCGCGAGCCTGGTATCCGCATGGCAGGTACTGATTGAGACCGCGCTGAACCTGAACCGGGTTCAGTTCGCCACCTATCCGGTTCTGAGCGGCAAGGGCGAATTGATTCACTATGAAGCTCCGGCGCGCCTGCAGGTGATCCAGAGTTCATTGTGGATGCCGGCGCAGGAATTTATGCCCTGGGCCAGTCGACTGGGCTTGATTGAACGCATTGACGAAGCTGTGTTTGAGCATGCGCTGGTTTGGTTGCAGTCAAATGACGGCCCTGTCTGTATCAATGTGTCACCACAATCCGTGTGCAATCCGGTGTTGCTGACGCGCTATTACCAGGCGCTCAAGACTCACCCGGGCATCGCTGGAAAATTATGGATCGATATCCCCGAGTTTGTGGCGTACCGCCATGCCCGTGAATTCCGCGTGTTCTGCGATACGCTGAAACCGCTGGGCTGCAAGATTGGCCTCGAGCATGTTGGCAATCAGATTTGCCATATGGGTGAACTCTATGACGTTGGGCTGGATTACCTGAAAATCGATCGCGCGATTATCCGCGACATCGATCAGAACCAGGGCAATCAGACATTCCTGCGTGGCTTGTGCACCATTGCACACACCATGGGCATGATGACGCTCGCCGAGGGCGTGCTCAACCAGCGCGAGGCCATGTGCCTGAATGAGCTGGGATTCAAGGGGATGACCGGACCAGGCATTGTCCTGCCTTAATGGACAGGATTCCTCCGCAATACTGGTTCGGAACTTAGATCGTTTCGTCTGTCCCGCTGAGCAGATTGAGGGCGCCGAGCGTTTGACGCATTGAGCGACGCTCCATCAGCTTGGACTGAACCGCAACGGGTAGGTCGGTGATGCGAATCACGTTCTTGGTGATGAGCACATCGATCAGGTCTTCAATCGCCCGAATAAACTTCAGGTCGGACGTTTCAAGTGGCTTGATCTCCCCGCCCATCACGGCCAAGAAAGTTTGCAGCTCGGGTGCATCGGCTGTAATTTCCTGGTCATCGCTATCAGTAGGTGTGGCGCTGGCCGCAATGATGTGTCCCGAAGGATCGCGCTTAACAAAAGGCATTTTTTTCCTTTGCCTGCTTCAGATTGTTTGACTTTGCCATATTAGTCAGTGACCAGTTTGTTGCGTGACATCAAGTCTGTGATGATTGCATCGTTGTTGGCAAACCCAGTGATCAAATCCACACCATTCAGCGTAATGGTCTGATCCTCAGACGCTGCGGAATAGCCACCCGAGAAACCCCCTGTGCTGCTGACGTGCACCACGGTGTCGGCGCCTGAT
>JAAFGW010000142.1 GCA_010365175.1 Sulfuriferula multivorans
TGTTTTTCTTCCGTGATTGCCTGCTGATGTGCACGCTCAACTTCGCGCTTGCGCTCTATGGCTTCTCTGGCCTCTTGTTCCTCAAGCCGCTCACGCGCTTTTTTAATATCAGCCTGAAGCTGTGCGCCGGTCTGACGAATGCGTTCGCCTGCAGCAGCCAAGCTGTCTTCAGATTCCGCAGCGTAGGCACTCAAAGATAGAAAGCTGGAAAAAGTGGCAACAACCGCCAGCACTAATAAATCAGATTTCACCGCAATCTCCTCACGTTAGTAGGTTCACTAGCCTGTGCACATTTAGCTGTTTTTTTATCCTGTTCATCCAGAACACAGGCATAAAGAACAACAAGAACGAAATGGCACTAGCCGTTAGAAACACTAACGGTCAAAGATGTAAGAATCTTTACGAAGAATTACGCGGGCACCGCTTCTTCGAACTCCAGTGAAACTTTGTCATCGGCACCCATTGCGATGGTTACACGCCCGCCATTAGCCAGTTTTCCGAAAAGTAACTCGTCTGCCAGCGCCTTACGGATAGTGTCCTGGATCAGGCGCGCCATGGGCCGAGCACCCATTAATGGATCGAAGCCATGCTTGGCAAGATAAGCCTTGAGCTCATCGGTAAAGACGGCTTCAACCTTTTTCTCATGCAATTGCTCTTCCAGCTGCATCAGGAATTTATCCACAACTTGCAGGATCACCGACTCGGTCAAGGAGGCAAACGGAATGATCGCGTCCAGACGGTTACGGAACTCCGGTGTAAACATGCGCTTGATTTCACCCATTTCATCACCGCTTTCACGCGAATTGGAGAATCCGATGTTTGATTTGTTGAGCATTTCAGCACCCGCGTTAGTGGTCATCACCAGCACCACGTTGCGGAAATCGGCCTTGCGACCATTAGTGTCGGTCAGCGTGCCGTGATCCATCACCTGCAACAGCACGTTGAATATATCCGGATGCGCCTTTTCAACTTCATCCAGCAAAATCACGGCATAAGGGTGTTTGGTCACCGCCTCTGTCAGCAACCCGCCCTGGTCGAATCCCACGTAACCCGGAGGTGCACCAATCAGTCGCGACACCGCGTGACGCTCCATGTACTCGGACATGTCAAAGCGAATCAGTTCAACGCCAAGAACATAGGCCAACTGACGTGCGACTTCGGTTTTTCCAACGCCGGTCGGGCCTGAGAACAAAAAGTTTCCTATTGGCTTGAGCGGATCACCCAACCCGCTGCGCGACATCTTGATCGCTGTTGCCAGCGCCTCAATCGCCTTATCCTGCCCGTATACCACCGCTTTCAGGTCACGATCCAGTGTTTTGAGCGAACTTCTATCGTCGGATGAGACCGTCTTGGGCGGGATACGCGCAATCTTGGCAATAATGTCTTCGATCTCGCGGGGGGTAATGGTCTTCCGTTGCTTGGATTTCGGCAAGATACGCTGCGCTGCACCTGCTTCGTCGATTACATCGATTGCCTTGTCGGGTAGATGGCGGTCATTAATATAGCGTGCTGACAGCTGCGCCGCAGTAGTCAATGCCGCAGCCGTGTACTTAACGCCATGATGGTCCTCAAACCGCGTTTTCAGGCCGCGCAGGATCTCAACGGTTTCGCTAACAGACGGCTCAGGCACGTCCACCTTCTGAAAACGTCGTGACAAGGCATGGTCTTTTTCGAAAATGCCGCGATATTCGGTGTACGTCGTAGCGCCTATGCAACGCAGCTGCCCGGATGACAGCGCTGGCTTCAGCAGATTGGAGGCATCGAGCGTGCCCCCCGAGGCCGCGCCTGCACCAATCAGGGTGTGAATTTCATCGATGAACAGAATTGCATTGGGACTCTCTGCCAACTGCTTCAGCACGCCTTTCAGACGTTGTTCGAAGTCGCCCCGGTATTTGGTTCCGGCCAGCAAAGCGCCCATGTCCAACGAATATACGATGCTTCCCTCAAGGATTTCGGGCACTGATCCTTCAATAATTCGGCGCGCCAGCCCCTCGGCAATGGCGGTTTTACCCACGCCCGCCTCACCCACTAACAAGGGATTGTTCTTGCGCCGGCGACACAAGGTCTGGATCACGCGTGTCAGTTCCTGGTCGCGCCCGATCAGCGGGTCGATCTTGCCTGCCAACGCTTGCGTGTTCAGGTTCTGCGCAAAGCTGTCCAAGGGGGAAGTCGAAGGAGATTCCGAGCTCGTTTCGGCTGTCTCATCTGAGCGCAACGGCTCACTTTGTGGGGTTTTGGAGATGCCGTGGGAAATGAAATTGACAATATCGAGCCGGGTCACGCCCTGCTGACCCAGGAAATACACCGCATGCGAATCTTTTTCACCAAACACCGCCACCAGCACATTGGCGCCAGTCACTTCTTTTTTACCTGACGACTGCACGTGCAGGATAGCGCGCTGAATCACGCGCTGAAAGCCTAGTGTGGGCTGTGTGTCGATTTCGCTATCGCCCTCACCTTCCACTCTGGGGGTGTGCTCATCGATGAATTTGGCGAGTTGCTCGCGCATGGTCTCGATGTTGGCGCCGCAGGCATGCAACACTTCGATAGCGGAGGGGTTGTCCAGCATCGCCAACAGCAGATGTTCCACCGAAATAAATTCGTGGCGCTTCTGTCGCGCATCCATGAACGCCATGTGCAGCGTTACTTCAAGTTCCTGGGCAATCATCTAACTTTCCTCCATCGTGCATTGCAGCGGATGCTGATGCTGCCGTGCGAAATCCATGACCTGCTCTACCTTGGTATGAGCGATATCTTTAGGATAGACCCCACACACGCCTACACCCTCAGTATGCACTTTGAGCATGATTTGTGTCGCTCGTTCTTGATCGATGCCGAAAAACTTTTTAAGGACCAGCACCACGAATTCCATCGGGGTGTAGTCGTCATTCAGCAGCAAAACCTTGAACAAGGGCGGCGGCTTGACTTTAGCCGCGACCGGTTCCAGTAGGGTACTGCTTTCTTTCTTGGTTGCCATAGCCCGAATAAGCCCGATTTACAGGCCTTATTTTGAAGTGATATCGGTATTTTTCAAGCCTGCCCGAAGTAGGGCTTAAAAAATAAAGTGGGTGTAAACACATAAACCGGCCGCGACAACCCTGCTGAAAAGCAGCTACCGGCCATGTGTTTACTGGGGATACGTGCGCTTATCTTAAGACCGAAATCGCGAAACAAATATTTTAATCAACGTCCTTGCTCGAGACGACCCCGGAGGATTTGAACCTATGTCCGGGGTCGCGCTTAACCACGGGCTCTGCAAAACTAGCCTTTGGCCCTGACACGCACCGCGGCACCCACCAGTCCCATTCCCACCAACATCATCGCCCAGGTGCCGGGCTCAGGTACGGGTGCGGCCATCTGCTCGTTAATCCAGGGGATATAGGACGACACGATGGTGCCGCCCCCGATTGGACCGCCTGATTGTGAAGTCCCGTTGAAGTTAGCTATGCCCGCGATTTGCCATTGTCCACCGACAGAAATAAACACCGGGCTACCCGAATCACCACCGGTATACCCGGCCTCGATTCCTGCACCCAGTGACCCGCCGCCATACGAATTGGGGCTGCCGGTGCTGTCGTAATCGAAAACATAGACTTCTTCGATATTGTTTGAGGGGTTATTACTGTCATCATCATTCAGCACCCGATCAACAACATTCTGACCCACCTTTTTGACTGTGGAACCTGTTCCGCCATATCCGACCAGGGTAATCGTCCGGCCACTCAAGCTGCCGTTATACAGGTCGTATCCCACCACCCCCGTAATCGGGGCGTTCAAGGTCACGACCGCCAAGTCATCGTGCCAGACACCATCAAAACCTGGCGTGGTCCCGGTATACCCGGTGTAGACGCTGATCGAGGAGGCTTTTAGCGTCTGCGAATAGCTACCCGCATTGAGCGAGAAACTGACATTTCCGGCCGAACTCACCTGCCCTGCCACCACGTGTGCAGCGGTCAGCACGTGCGTGCTATCCAGCATCACACCAGAAAAAACGCTGTTATTAATGGTGATTGCGCCGACTCCGGCCCAAGGTGAATCAGCTGTGTTTGGATCGATACTGCCGCCCACCAAAGCAAGTGTGGACGTACTGCTTAGCGCTGCAACCATTGCGAGCGCGATCTGCTTCTCATTGATCTTCATGGTTCCCCCTCCGGGATTGTTTTTAGAAGTGGGTACGTCTTGGCGCACTCGTATTCTCCAGGCAACTTTTGTACTATAAGAGCTAAACCCTTAAAAACAATGCATTAGAAAATCACGCGCTTGAACACGTAAAGAAATCCGACACTTAGCGGTCAGGCTTTCCTTAGAAACAGCGTGTAAAATACCTTTTGAGCGCTTATTTCTTCCGGCGTGTTTCCGAACAGCGAATGATTTCCTTGCTTGTTTTCAATTCCAGGCATTGGCGCAGGTCGCCACTGGGCAATACTTTCTGCTTGCTGTTGACCACGTGGTAATGGGCCGGCGAGTCGTCTGGAGCTGCACCGCTGGGCTCGGGTGCCATGACCGGTTCAGCTTCGCCGGCGGCCATGGCCACACTAACCACACACACAAAAGGCAGGATCAATAAACCGATTTTCATACGATTTCTCTGAATATAACTACGCCAAAAAAAAGCCTGATGCGAAGGGCCAGCCAGCCAACATCCTGATCATACTCAGCATCAAGAACACACGATAAGCATTTGAAAAAACTGGATCGCCAAACTTTAAGCCAGCCCCCGTTCGCAACGCAGCACGTCGTTCAATCGAATCAAGCCACCGACCAGAATGCGTGCATTGACGCCGCCATGACCCCGCATTGCGTTATAGCCGCCCGGCCCCAAAACCGCTTCCATGCGCGAGCAGGGTGCGCAATGTCCTGTCACCTCCAGCATCACCTCGGCGCCAAGCCGCAACACCAGAGACTGATCACGAAACAAGGCATGCGCTGCCAACAGATTGAGCCCCGATACCACCAAATTGCGGCGCAGCCCGGCTGCATCGATACGCGGCTGTCCCATCCATGCCGCCAATAGCGGCAGATGCTCGGCCTGGATCAACGTGATTTGTCGCGAGCCCCCTTCCACGCGATTACGTGAGGAGGTTGCGTAGTGATCCCCTTCCAGTCCGCACGCTGCAATCGCCAGCGCCTGTTCGACCGGCTGCACCTCGCCTCGTCGCTGGGGACGCAGAAAAATAGCGTCGATCTTGCCATTGCGGGGAAACTGGCGCGACAACTCGCGCAAGTCCGGTGTCTCCATGCCTGTCGCTAATTCCATGATTAACCTTGTCAGCCCTGCCTTGAGTAATCAGACCCTGCGTCTGCCCTCGCACTCCGGATACCGCATGCAACACCAATATGTCTTGCCAGCATGCTTGCCACTTTTGGCTTTACGTAAGCTCATTCGGCCTTGGCATTCAGGGCAGAACGGTGCACCCGACGTCACCGCGTTAAGCGGGCCCAAGCCGGCTTTTCCGGGAACCGTCACCCCATGTATCAGTGCATGAAGCGACTTGCCATCCAGCAAATCGATGTGATGGCTGCTGGCAAATGCCTGCGCTTCATCGGTGAACAGACCCGATGTCACCACATACCCGCCATTGGCACCTTGGGCTGTCATCACGTCATTGAGCTCGCGTACAGTGTTGACGCCCACCTTGATGGCACGCCACTGCTTGCACTGCACCAGAAAGGTCTTGTCCTGCTGCTTCAAGACCAGATGAAAATCGCTATCGGAGCCGCCGCCCGTCTTGGTCACCGAATAACCCTTGCGCCGAAAAGACTCACCCACCAAGGTCTCGAACTGCCGCCAGGTCATTGCGTTTAGCGCACCCCACTCTGCGCGGGTTGCTACACCACCCGGATTTATCTCACTCCTGTAACGCCCATAAACCGACACGACCGCGCCCAGCAAAAAAAACGCGGGCACCAGATACTGGCCCAACATTGCCAGCGAGTTCAGTAAAATCGGACTATCTGCGCCGCCCAGTATTCCCGGTTGCGACCCCGCCGTTACCTCGGGGCTGGCCATGCTGTGCAGCATCAAATAGGCAGCCAGCGCCAACATGGCCCCTGCCCACCAAGGCAGCTTGCTAATCAGCGCAAGTAAATTTTCAAAGCGGCTGTGTGTACGACGAGCCATAGGGTTCCTGAAATGTGTTTGAGATTGGGCCTGCGCCCACCTATTTTTGGAGCTTGGTTTTCACGGAATGATTCAGCGTGCGGTCAACGAATTCTAATTCGAAGCGGGCTGATTAGCCCGCGATTGATCCATAACCCGCCCACGAAGCTTAGCCCTGCAAAACTTTTTGTCAGGAATCGCCTCTACCTACGACCAATCCATAACCACGGTGTGTGGCAGCAAGCGATACCCATACCCCATACTAGTGAATAGCAATCCAACCGAGCCAAAGCCCATGTTTTCAACCCGCAGTTTACAAGCGCTTCTCCTCACCCTGAGCCTGGGCCTACTCGTTAGCGCCTGCGCCAAGGAAACACCCGCAGCACCGGCCAAACCGGCATTGAGCAACCCGAATACCCAACTCGACTCCATCGTGTTGGGCATGGGATGTTTCTGGGGCGCGGAAAAGCGCATGTCCGAAGTGGAGGGCGTGGTCGATGTGGAAAGCGGCTATGCCAATGGCGACATCGCAGGAAATTATCACGCCGTGCTCGACCATGAGCGTGCCGTGAAAAAAGGAACAACCCGCCAGCGCAACCATGCCGAAGTGGTCAAGGTGACGTTTGACCCCGCCAAAACCACGCTCGAAACCGTGCTGATCAAATTCTGGGAAAGCCACAATCCCACCCAGGGCGACCGCCAAGGCAACGACGTCGGCACCAACTACCGCAGCGCCATCTACACCCATGGCACAGCACAAAGTGAAATCGCCCAGAAAACCCGCGTCGCCTACCAGCAGGCACTCACCAAAGGCGGGCTCGGCACCATCACCACCGATATTGCGCCACTTAAAAACTACTACCCTGCCGAAACCTACCATCAGGACTATCTCAAGAAAAACCCACAAGGCTATTGCGGCTTGGGCGGCACCGGCGTGAAATATCCCGGCTCAAACAGCGCTGCAACCACAACGACTGCCCCCCGACTGGATGGCAAAGCGCTCGCTTTTAAGCGGCAACTGGTGGTGTTTGAAGCAGAGGAATGTGCGTTCTGCAAACAGTTCAAAGCCGAGGTGCTCG
>JAAFGW010000143.1 GCA_010365175.1 Sulfuriferula multivorans
GTTGTTGAGGGGTGAGGCTTTGTGAGGGAAGCGGCGCGAAGAAGACGCGGCAGCATTCCTCTTAAATCAAAACGCCGATTAAACCGATATTGAAATTCAGCCAAATAACGGTGCCCATATTTTTCAAAATCAAACGCGTGGCACGTGCCGCTCAACGCGGTTTTAAGGTTGCCGAGTACAGTATTAACCCAACGGAATTCTGGCGTTTTGGCCGCTTTGCGACCTGACCCAGTAACAATCCGCTGATGCGTTTTCGCCGTTGCCCTGACCGCCTGGAAGCACCAAAGTCCATCCGACACTACTGTGGCTGATGCTGCTAATGCGTTCTTGGCCCAAGTCTCAATGCACTCCTTGCTAAAGGTTTTGACGCGGTCCAAACGTACTGCTATTGGATGACCTTTCTCATTGGTTTGTACCGCCGCTACAAATGGCACTTTGTTCTCGGAGCCTCGGCCCGCCTTGCCTTCATGTTCGCCGCCCAAGTAAGCATCATCAACCTCCACACGGCCTGTCAAAAGGCGCGTCGCTTCGCGCTGTGCCATTACCTCCAGCAGTTTGTGTTTCATCAACCAGGCCGTCTTATAAGACACGCCTAACTGCCTCATCAACTCCAGAGCCGCTATAGAATTTTTACTCTGGGTGAGCAAAAACATGGCGAGGAACCACTTCGTTAAAGGCAGCTTAGTCGCCTCCAATACCGTACCGGCTATCGAGGAGCACTGATAGCCGCACAACAAGCATTCCCACAAGTGGCGTCCGTTATGCGTTTGCGATGCCTTGGTTCCTTCGCATCGCGGGCAACAATAACCTTGAGGCCAACGTGCTTCTACCCACGCATCCTCACATTGTTCGACAGTCCCATACAGCATATGAAATTCCTCATATGACATGCCGCGTTGAAACTGAATCCTGTTCATGCCCATTGCGGTCTCCTTGCATCATCTGGTATAGCTAAATACTGTACATAACAACAGTAGTTGGCGCAAGGGCATCTGAGGTACGTAACTAATCAGGAAAGTAAAAGAGTTGAGTTTTACGTCTAAAGCTGAGGTTGCATTACGGTATCAATGCCAAAAGTACAATCGGCAGCAAGCCAGGGCGTGGTTTATCTTTATGCTTGGAGATTTTATGGATACTGTTAGGGATGATGTCGCGGCACTGGGGCCTGGGTGGAACAAGGTTTTGTTGAGCTATGCCAAAGCCATGGCGGAGTTAGACAAGTTGCCTATCATGAGTATGGTCACTCAACCTGATGGATTTGAGTGCCGTTTTGATCACGTAGCGCGCTGGGCGGCGGGGTGACCCCCGCAAGGAACTTGAACAAACGCTCCTATTGGGGGAGTCTTCGGTTTCCTACGACTTCAGACTGCCCGCAGTGTGCCACGCCATCCTTTCCGATATCAAATTTTTCCAGCAGTTGGTCCTGATCGATCAGGACTTGGCTGACCAAACACGCCTCCAAGGCTGCCCTTGCGGCGGTCCCCTTCATCAAGCCCACTTCCCGCGCAAGCCACGCAGCTGTCCGGCCGAGGTCCGCGACGATTTCGCCATGCGCTTCAGTTTCTGTTGTGGCCAGTGCCGCAAACGCATCACGGCAGCGTCAGTGCGCTTTCTGGGCCGGCGCGTGCACTTGGCGCTGGCGGTGTTGCTGGTGTCGGACCGCGGTCCGACACCAGCGGCGGCCCGGCGGCTAGCGCAGCAGCTGTCGATCGCACCGCGGACGGTCGAACGCTGGCGGCGGTGGTGGCGCGAGCATTTCCCGGCGACCCGACTGTGGCAGACAATGTGCGCGCGTTTCATGCCGCCGCTCGACATAGCGCTGCTGCCGGCCGAGCTGCTGTCGCGCTTTCATGGCACGTCCACTGAGGCAATGCGACGCCTGCTGATGTTCCTGACGCCACTGACCGGCATTGCCCCGATCACGCTGCGAGAGGGCCTTTGACTACACGCAGAAGATGCCGATAGCCGCTCGTTGGCGCCCCTTGTAGGCTTCTTGACCTGTATGGCGCCGCCGGTGCCAGCTATCCAAGGAGACCTGTTTGAGTTCGATCCCCGCTACTCCCAAGCGCGATCGCTGGGCGCACTTGCGCTTCGCGATCGTCGGCCCGCTGCTGGCGGCGCCGCCGCAGCCGGGCCAGTTGTGCAGCGCCCTGCGCGAACTGGCGGCCAAGACTTGGCGCCATCCGCTGTCCGGCGCCGATGTCCGGTTTGCCGCCGCGACCATCGAGCGCTGGTTCTACGCCGCGCGCCATGCCAGCGATCCCGTGAACCGGCTGAGCGACCGCCGGCGCGGTGATCGGGGCACCTTCCACAGCTTGGCGCCGGCAGTCATTGCGGCACTGCGCGCCCAGTACGATGCACATCCCGGCTGGACTATGCAGCTGCACTACGACAATCTGAAGGTCGCCCTGTGTGGCGCCGCGCTGCCGTCGTACCCGACGCTGCGGCGCTACCTGCTGGCTCACGGGATGCGACGCCAGGCCCGTCTGGCGCGCACCAGTGCCGGCGCCCTGGCCGCGCGTGACCGGCTCGAACAGTTGGAGGTGCGCAGCTACGAGGTGGAACACGTCAACGCGCTGTGGCACCTGGACTTCCACCATGGTTCGCGCAAGGTGCTCACGTCCGCTGGCGACTGGGCCAAGCCCATGCTGCTGGGCGTGATCGACGACCGTTCGCGCCTGGTGTGCCATCTGCAGTGGTATCTCGACGAGACGACCTCGAGCCTGGTTCACGGTCTATGCCAGGCCTTCATGAAGCGTGGCCTGCCGCGTGCCCTGATGACCGACAACGGCGCTGCAATGCTCGCCGCGGAGACCACCAGCGGCCTGGCATCGCTCGGGGTGCTGCACCAGACCACGCTGCCTTACTCGCCATACCAGAACGCCAAACAGGAATCGTTCTGGGGGCGCGTCGAAGGTCGCTTGATGGCGATGTTGGAGGGTGAGGATGGACTCACGCTCGACCAGCTCAACCTGGCGACCCAAGCCTGGGTCGAACAGGAATATCACCGCAGCGTGCATACCGAATTGCGCGCCACGCCGCTGCAGCGCTATCTCGATGGTCCCAACGTGGGACGCGAGTGTGGGTCGGCTGCGGCACTGTGCGCGGCCTTCCGCGTCGAGGTGGTGCGTCGTCAGCGCCGCGCCGACGGCACCTTCAGCCTGGAAGGAACGCGTTTCGAAATTCCGGGACGTTACCGTCATCTGGCCAATGTCCATGTGCGCTATGCGCGCTGGGACCTGAGCCGCGTCGACCTGGTCGATCCGCAGGACGGCAGCGTGCTCTGTGCCGTGCGGCCGCTCGACAAGGCAGCCAATGCGAACGGCGTGCGGCGCCGGCTCGCTCCCACCTCCACCATGGCCGCGCCAGCTGAACCGGCTGGCATGGCGCCGTTGCTGCGCGAGCTGCTGGCCGACTACGCCGCCACCGGCCTGCCGCCGGCCTACCTGCCCGTCAATGAAGAAGAGAACCCATGACCCAGAAACTGTTGGCCCTGTACGGGCTAAAATTCAATCCCTTCACGCCCGACCTGCCCACTGACGCCATCTACGTGCCGCCCCGGATCGACGACTTCTGCTGGCGCATCGAGCAGGTGCAGGTACGCGAAGGCGGCTTTGCCATGATCCACGGCGACCCTGGCAGCGGCAAGAGCATTGCGTTGCGGGTGCTGGCCGAGCGCTTGGCACGCCTGCCGGACGTCACTGTCGGCGCCATCAACCACCCGCAAAGCAACCTGGCCGACTTCTACCGCGAACTGGGCGACGTGTTCGGCGTGCCGCTGCGCCCGCACAACCGCTGGGGAGGGTTCAAGGCGCTGCGCGAGCAGTGGCAGGCCCATCTCGAATCGACACGGCGCCGGCCCGTGCTGTTGATCGACGAGGCGCAGGAGATGGCGCCGCCAGTGCTGTCCGAACTGCGCCTGATGGCCAGCGCCCGCTTCGATTCGCAGCCGCTGCTGTGTGTCGTGCTGGCCGGCGACGCGCGCCTGCCAGACAAACTGCGGCGCGAGGACTTGGTTCCGCTTGGTTCGCGCATCCGCACCCGGCTGGCGACCGAGTATGCGAGCCGGGAGGAACTGCTGACCTGCCTGAACCATCTGCTGGCCGGAGCCGGCAACGCCAGCCTGATGACGCCAGGGCTGCGCCAAACCCTGTGCGACCACGCCGCCGGCAACTACCGCATCCTGATGACGCTGGCCGGCGAACTGCTGACGGTGGCGGCAAGGCGCGACTTGGCCGTGCTCGATGAAAAGCTCTATCTGGACGTGTTCGCGCAGCCCGACACCAAGCCGCAGCGACGTGCCGCTGTGAGATGACGCCATGAACAGACAGCCTCCACTCGTCATCCATTTACCGCCTATGTCGGATAAGACAATCGTCGAGATTCACCGCTGCCTTGGCGCCTTGCTCACAGCATTAGAGTCAAGCTATGAACTGCAGTTGCGGCGTTACTACGACCAGCACCCTCACCACCCCCAGCACGAACGACCCGCAAGGTTCGACGACGAACCGTTCTGACCTCGATTGACAGCAGCGCGACTGGCAGCAAGAGTCGCGCCGCCCAACAAGGCCTACAACAGCTCGCTGCCGGGCCATCGATCTACGTGAAAATTGGACCATCAACTCGCGTGACCACACTCAGAAGAATACAGCAGCTTTCAACAGAAATACTGTTGACGATCGCCCAGAACTGACCCACTTCAGGCAATAAATTTCATCCAAATTTGACCCACGTGATTGAATCGCCTGCTCAAACGTTGAGCAGGGAGATAAGGAGTGATCACAGTGGGCATGTTAGCCAAAGTCAGGCGGATGCATATCCGCGAGAAGTTGTCGATTCGCGAAATCGCCAGACGCACGAACCTTTCGCGCAATACGGTCCGGCAGTGGCTGAAGTCGCCGGAGATGAGTGAACCGAAGTATCCCGAACGGTGCGTTGTCAGTGTCGTCGATCCGTATGTGGATCAGTTGCGCAGCTGGCTGGAAACCGATAGCCATCGACCGAAACGGGACCGTCGCACGGCCAAGATCATGTTCGAGGCCATCAAGGCACTGGGTTACCCGGGCAGCTATGTGCGAGCCTGTGTCCGGGTTCGGAAGCTGCGCCAGGAGCTCGGTGATGCCCCGCACCGCAGCGCTTTCGTGCCGCTGACGTTCGGTCACGGTGAAGCTTTCCAGTTCGACTGGAGTTGCGAGTACGCCTGGATCGGCGGCCTGCGGCGACGACTGGAGGTATCGCACTGCAAGCTGGCCTGTAGCCGGGCATTCTGGCTGGTGGCCTATCCTGCACAGAGTCACGAGATGCTGTTCGACGCGCATACCAGATCGTTCGAGGCGTTCGGCGGCATTCCCCGGCGCGGCATCTACGACAATATGAAGACCGCTGTCGATCGTGTCCAACGCGGCAAGACGCGCATCGTCAACGCCCGCTTTCTCGCCATGTGCGGCCATTATCTGTTCGAGCCCGACTTCTGCAATGTCGCTTCCGGATGGGAGAAGGGCATCGTTGAGAAGAACGTCCAGGACCGGCGCCGGCAGGTCTGGGCTGAGCTGCGCGAACAGCGCTGGAGTTCGCTGGAACAATTGAACGAGGCGCTTAGTGAACGGTGCCGGCAATCCTGGGACACCATGGCCCACCCGGAATGGCCGGCGATGACGGTAGCTGATGTGCTGCAGGACGAACGCATGCATTTAATGCCGATGCCCAGAGCCTTCGACGGCTATGTCGCGCAGCCGGTCCGGGTCTCCGCGACCAGCCTGATCCATTTCCAGCGCAACCGCTACAGCGTGCCAACCTCCCACGCCCACAGGATCGTGAGCCTGCACATCTATCCGGACCGGCTGGTCGTGGTGGCCGACGATGAAGCGATTGCCCGGCATGTACGCTGCTTCGATCGGCACCAGACCTTTTACGACTGGCAGCACTACATTGCCCTGATCGTCCAGAAGCCGGGCGCGTTGCGCAACGGCGCACCGTTCCTGACGATGCCACCCGCGCTGCAATTGCTGCAGCGGCACCTGCTCAAGCATCCTGGCGGCGACCGGGTGATGGCGCAAGTGCTGTCGTCGATTCCGTTGCACGGACTGGATTCGGTTCTGGTCGCCGTCGAATGCGCGCTGGAGTCGGGCCGCCCCAGCGGCGAACATGTGCTCAATGTCCTGGGAAGACTCAGGGAACCGTCAACCAACCAGGACATCATCGCCACGCCGATGGTGCTCAGTGAAGAACCGATCGCCAACGTGGCACGCTACGAGCGGCTGCGCGTTATTACCCCGGAGGCCAACGATGTCGCATGAAATTATCCGCCACCTGAAAGAACTCAAGCTGCACGGTATGGCCCAGAGCTGGCCGGAAATAGTCGGGCAAACCCGCCTGGCGGAGTTCGATCCGGTCAGCTTCATGACACAGCTGCTACGTTCGGAAAGCGCGGAACGCGAGGTCCGTTCAATCGCCTATCAGATGACGGCAGCGCGCTTCCCCGCCCACCGCGACCTGCAGGGATTTGACTTTACCGAATCAAAGGTTGATGAGAGCCTGGTGCGGCAACTGCACACCTTGTCGTTTCTGGATGCCGCGCACAATCTGGTCTTTATCGGCGGCCCTGGTACCGGCAAGTCGCATCTGGCGACAGCGCTGGGGGTCGAGGCAATTGGCAAACATGGCAAGCGGGTGCGCTTCTACTCTACCATCGAGCTCGTCAATGCGCTGGAACTGGAGAAGGCTGCCGGCAAGCAGGGGCAGATTGCGCACCGGCTCATGTATGCCGATCTGGTGATTCTGGACGAACTGGGTTATTTGCCATTCAGTCAGGCCGGCGGTGCGCTGCTGTTCCACCTGCTGTCGAAGCTGTACGAGCGCACCAGCGTGGCAATCACCACCAACCTCGGCTTTGCCGAATGGCCGTCGGTCTTCGGCGACGCCAAGATGACCACAGCGCTGCTCGACCGCCTGACCCATCACTGCCACATCGTCGAAACCGGTAACGATTCATGGCGATTCCGACACAGCGAATCAAGCCGCAAGTCACCCACCCAAAAACCAGCGAAGAAAGGAGATCCAGGACCCAGACCAGAAGACTTATCCACAGACGCGGTGTAATCTACGCGCAAACAGGGTGGGTCATTTTTAGATGAAAACAGTGGGTCAGTTTTAAGCGATTCTCAACA
>JAAFGW010000144.1 GCA_010365175.1 Sulfuriferula multivorans
CATCGCGGATAATTTAGCACCCATAACAATAAGGGAGTGACTGATGGTAGGGGAAGCCAAAAAGCCCGGCGAGCGCCGATTGCAAATTCTGCAAACGCTGGCCGCGATGTTGCAAGAGCCACAACCGGAAAAAATCACCACGGCAGCTTTAGCGGCTCGCATTGGTGTGTCCGAAGCGGCGTTGTATCGCCATTTCTCCAGCAAAGCTCAGATGTATGAAGGGTTGATCGAATTCATCGAACAAACCTTGTTCGGTCTGATTGCGCGCATCACCACTGACACCCCCTCCCCTGCCGCGCAGGTCGAGGCTATCCTCAGCATGTTGTTGAATTTTGCAGCGAAAAATCCAGGGATGACGCGGGTATTAATCGGCGATGCGCTAGTGCATGAAAACGAACGTCTGCAAAAGCGCATCAATCAATTGCACGACCGGGTAGAAGCCCATCTGCGTCAATGTCTGCGCTTTTGCGGCGACAAGCAGTCTGAACTCAGCGCACCACTGGCCAATCTGTTGTTATGTACGGTGGTGGGGCGTTGGCATCAGTTTGCCAAGAGTGGGTTTACCCGGCCACCTGGCGGTGATCTCGATCTACTGCTGTCACGATTGCTGGATGCTCACCCCGCCTAAGTCTCCACCACACCCGGCCCGCATATTGGGCAGGCCGGGTCACGTGGCACCTTCATTACGCGAGCATCCGCCTGTAATCCATCCCACAGCAGTAATTTACCGATCAAGGGTGCGCCTACCTGCGCCAGATATTTCAGTGCTTCCATAGCCTGCATGGCGCCGATCACACCCACCAAGGGCGAAAACACACCGGCTTCAGCACAGCGCAATTCAGCCTCATCTGCATGGTCAGGAAACAGGCAGTGATAACACGGGCTGGCTGCTCGACTTGAGTCAAAAACTGCCAGTTGTCCCGAGAATCCAATCGCGGCGCCCGATACCAAGGGCTTATTCAACTGCACACAAGCACGATTGACGGCATGGCGGGTGGCAAAGTTATCCGACGCATCGACGACCAGATCCACCGCAGCCACAGCCTCACGCAGAGCGTGACCCGATAGCGCTTCGCGTATAGGCTGAACTTCGATTTCCGGATTGACGGCCAAAATACTGCGCGCAAGTGAATCAGCCTTGTTATCCCCAATAGCTGCGCTGGCATGGCCAATCTGGCGTTGCAGGTTGGTGAGGTCGACCGTGTCGCCGTCCGCGATCGACAGATGCCCCACGCCAGCCGCGCCGAGATAAAGGCCTACGGGGCATCCCAGGCCCCCGGCACCGACGATCAGTACCGACGCACCGGAAATACGTGCCTGTCCCTCCACACCGATTTCGGGCAACAGAATATGGCGGCTGTAACGCAACAGCTGATCATCATTCAGATCCATTGTTTTTGGAATGAAACGACTCCGAAGCTACTTATATTCCCGCCATTCTTCCGGCGTCTCGTCGCGATCACCATGCAAATGATGCTCGTAGACTTTCATGAATGCCTGTTGTGATTTGATATCGGGCTCGTTTGCTTCAACGTTGCCGCGCTGCACCGCCTCACAAAAATAAGCCAAGGCGCGTTTTAGCTTGCTGAGCAGGCTATTGTCGAGATGGAACCCTTGGCTGGCCAGTGCTGTTTCCAGCCCCTCGAGCGTGTACTCGCACACATGGTAGCGAACGCGCAAATGGTTGGCACTTTCGCCGGCAGCAACCTCAAGACCGTCCATGCCTTGCAGCAGTCTCAGCGCACGCGCTGCCTGACCGGCTGGTAAAGCATGGAAAACGATTTCACGGTTTTTTTCGAGGTCACACGGGCGCATGGCACCCCCTGACATGCAAGGTTATGTCCAGTATAACGCGCACTTCGTGCTGTGGCTTACGGACAACCACAGCACGCTTACTCAGCGACCTTGAAAAATTTGCAGGCCTTTGAGTAAATTCAATGCCTGGTTCACCTGGAAATCGTTCTTCGACACGATTTCGCCGGGCTCCAGTGTCATCGGTTTGATCTCTTTATCTTTACCGGGTTTGGTCGTTGGCGGCGCCTTGAAACTTTCGCCGGGTTTGATCACGATGGGGGCAGACTCGCCACCATTTGGATTGCTCAAATGCTTGTCGAGGTCTACCTCACGTATGCCCAGGCCTTCATCTTCTGACGGCAGGTTAGGATCTTCCACAATGATATCCGGCTCAATGCCTTTAGCCTGGATGGACCGGCCATTCGGCGTGAAATAGCGCGCCGTGGTGAGCTTGATCGCCGTGCCATTTCCAATGGGAAGAATGGTTTGAACCGAGCCTTTGCCAAACGTACGCGTGCCCATTACAACAGCACGTTTATGGTCTTGCAGCGCACCCGCCACAATCTCCGATGCTGAAGCTGAACCGCTGTTGACCAAGGCCACCATCGGCACCTGCTTCACCCCATCCGGCAGGCTTTTCAGATAATCCACCTGCATTGGGCGCAGGTAATTTTCCCGGCTGGCGGTTAGCCGCATCTTGGCATCTTCGCTACGGCCTTCGGTATACACCACCAGGCTATCGGGTTTGACGAATGCTGCAGTCACTGCCACTGCGCCATTCAGCAAACCGCCCGGATCATTGCGCAAATCCAGAATCAGACCCTTGAGTGGTGCCTTGTTGTCCTTGTACAGTCCGGTCAGCGCTTCTGCCAGCAATTCGCCGGTATGCTCCTGGAACTGCGTGACACGAACATAGCCATAGCCGTTTTCAAGCAACTTCGATTTCACGCTACGGATCTTGATGACCGCACGGGTAATGGTGATAAATATCGGTTTGTCGACACCCTTACGCGAGATGGTGAGCTTGATTTTCGAACCCGGCTTACCACGCATCCGTTTCACAGCGTCATTCAGCGACATGCCTTTTACAGGCGTATCGTCAAGCTTGACGATCAGGTCGCCCGGCTTGACGCCAGCAATGAAAGCGGGCGTATCTTCGATGGGCGAAACCACCCGGACGAAGCCATCTTCCATCCCCACTTCGATGCCGAGTCCGCCAAATTCACCCTGGGTGCCCACCTGCAGATCCTTAAAACCTTCTGCGTCGAGATAAGACGAATGCGGATCCAGCCCATTCAACATGCCGTTGATTGCACCCGTAATCAATTTCTTGTCGTCGACCGGCTCAACATAGTCGCTTTTAACCCGCGCGAACACATCGGTAAACGCGCGCAACTCTTCAATAGGCAGCGCAATCGCTGCATCCTTGTCGGCGATCGCTGACAGGTTGACAGTCAGTGCCGCACCTGCCAATAAACCAGCCAGTCCAACAAGTACGAATTTTGTTTTTTGAGTCATCTCTTACTTCACCCACAGAAGGGGATTAACAGGACGGCTTTGATGCCGCATTTCGAAGTACAAGCCTGTATCAGGCTGACCGCCACTATTGCCGACCGTTGCGATGGCGTCACCGGGCTGAACCCGTTCACCCACCTGCTTATACAGACTTTCATTATTACTGTACAGACTCATATACCCCTCTCCATGATCAACTATCACGAGGTTTCCAAACCCGCGCAGCCAATCTGCAAACACCACCTGTCCGGCTGCAATTGCCTTGACTGCGGTGCCTTGAGCCGAACGGATAAACAGGCCTTTCCAGCTCAAACCTCCGCCCTCTCTCGGAGCCCCGAATCGGTTCATGAGTTCCCCGGCAACGGGCAATCGCAATAAACCTTTGAGGCCAGAGAAAGGACGGTCGGACCGAAAGGCAACTGGCGTTGCAGTATTAACGGCAACGGCTTTGCGCGATGCACTGCCTTCGCGCTGAACTTCCTTTGGTTTTTTCTGTGCTTTCAAGGCTGCGGCACGTGCGCGTGCTGCCTCTCGTGCAGCCTGTTGCGCCATCACCCGATTCAACCGTTCCACCAGGTCAGTCAAACTGCGTTCGTCGCGTTTAAGGCTGGAAATTTCGCGGCGCTGTTTCTGGATTTCGGCAGAGAGCTTGTTCATCACCTGCTCGCGCTCGCGCTTGTCCACCAGCAATTTCTGCTGCTCGGCCTCACGCGCCGCTTGCAACTGGGTTAACTCATTCTTCTTTTGCGCGGCCGCCTGTTGAAGTTCGCTTAGTTTGGCCAGTTCCACCCGCAGCACTTCTATCATTTCATGTTGCGCGCGGGAAAGATGCGCCAGATAACGCAAGTCGCGCGCAGTCTGGTTGGGGTCTGCGCCATTTAGAATCAGTTTGAGCGCATCACCCTGTCCACGCTGGTAGGCTCCTTTCAGCGCTTGCGCCAGATGCGCTTGTTGCTGGCGGATCCGGACATCAGTTGTTTCTGCCTGCTGTGACAAGGTCTGCAAATCGCTTTGTGTGCGCTGACGCGCATCATCAAGTTGTCGCAACTGGCGTACCCCATTGCTGATTGCGCTTTCGGATTGACGTAATCCATCAGCTGCTTCCTTGCGTTGAGTCTGATTTTTCCTAAAGTCCTGTTGCAGGGTTTGCAAGCGTTGCTTGAGAACGTCGAGTTCGGTTTTTTTGCGATCAACTTGACCGGCGCTGACTGCCAGTGGCCAGCATAATGTCAGCAGGGCGAGCAGTTTGACCGTTGCCCAATAACGCCGGGTCAAAACGGTTTACTCAAAATCAACCAACGCTTCACCCGTCATTTCAGGCGGTTGCTGCAAGCCCATCATTTTTAGCAGCGTGGGGCTGACATCTTCCAGCGCACCGGTTTCAGCCAGCGTGGCGTTGCGGCGTCCGATGTAAATCAGCGGCACCAAGTTCAAGGTATGTGCGGTATGCGCTTGTCCGGTTTCGATGTCACGCATCAGTTCGGCGTTGCCATGGTCAGCGGTTACCAACACTTCACCGCCACGTGCCTGCTGCGCTTTAACCACCCGCCCCAGGCAAGTGTCGACGGTTTCGATTGCCTTGATGGCTGCCTGCAGATCGCCGGTATGACCCACCATATCCGGATTAGCATAGTTGCAGATAATGAGGTCGTACTGCTTGCTCTCAATTGCCGCAACCAGTTTATCGGTCACCTCGAATGCACTCATCTCGGGCTTGAGGTCATAAGTGGCCACATCGGGTGAGGGCACCAGAACACGATCTTCACCTGGAAAAGAAATTTCCTCGCCGCCGTTAAAGAAAAATGTCACATGCGGATATTTTTCGGTTTCGGCTATGCGTAACTGACGCATGCCAAGATTGGCCACGTATTCACCCAATCCATTTTTGATACGTTCAGGTGGGAAGGCCACCGACACCACAAAATCGTCGCTATAACCGGTCAGCGTGCAATACGTCGCCAGGCGAGGGGTGACCTCACGTTCGAATTCACTGAAATCAGGTTCGATGAAAGGTCGCGACAACTGACGCGCACGGTCGGAGCGAAAGTTGAGGAAGATGACGGCATCACCGTCTTCCATCTTCACCGGCTTGCCGTCCGGCGGCATAATCGCAGTGGCTTTGACAAACTCATCGGTCTCGTCGCGTGCATAAGCCGCTTCCAGCCCGGCCAGCGGCGTTTCGGCCGAATACGCCGCCTGCCCCTGCGTCAGCAGGTCGTAGGCAGACTGAACCCGCTGCCAGCGGCGGTCACGATCCATCGCATAGTAACGGCCGATCATCGAGGCAATATGCCCCACCCCCACCTGTTCGATCTTGTCGGTCAGGCGGCGGAGATACGTTTCGGCACTTTTTGGCGGCGTATCACGCCCATCCAGAAAAACATGCAGGCAAACCCGGTTTAATCCTTCGTTCGCAGCCATATCCAGGAGCGCATAAAAGTGCAACTCATGGCTGTGCACGCCGCCGTCTGACAACAGGCCCAGCACATGCAAGGTTTTATCGTTGTCGCGCGCCAAATGCATCGCATTTAATAACGCAGGGTTCGAATAGAAATAGCCGGATTCAATGGCATGATCGATGCGGGTGAATTCCTGATACACCACACGACCCGCTCCAATATTGAGGTGCCCCACCTCGGAATTCCCCATCTGGCCTTTGGGCAACCCGACCTCGGACTCCGATGCATGGATGAGGGTATGCGGATTTTTGTGCCACAACTCATCCCAATTAGGCTTGCTGGCCTGGGCGATAGCGTTGTCATTGCGCTCCGAACGACAGCCAAATCCGTCGAGGATAATGAGGAGAACCGGCGAGGTTTTCATGAAAAAATTTATTTAACCTTACTTGTTTGCATGGAATTATTTTAATATATGCGTGATTGCTTATCTACACGCAACCCAAAATGTTACAGCGATGTAGCCCGCGCTGCGCTGAACCCACGCATAAATTTGCGACGCATAAGGGTACACCACCAACAGGAATGAGGTAATGAATATGGCATCTGAATGGGCCGACGTAGACCTGATGGACAAGGACGAGCACATCGAGCAAGCCTCGCGTGCAATGAAAGCCATGTCGCACCCATTACGCCTGAAAATTCTCTGCGTGTTGGGCGACAAGGAAGTCAGCGTGCAGGACATCGTCGATCATGTCGGCACCTCACAGAGCAATATTTCACAGCACTTGGCCATTCTCAGAGACAAGGGCGTACTGCGCACCCGCAAGGACGCCAACCGTGTGTTTTATCGGGTCGGCGATACCCGTACACTTAAATTGCTGAGCATGATGCGCGACGTATTCTGCGGCTTTTCCAAGTAAACTGCCGCTACGACGCAAGGCCCGGCGACGCGCAAGCGAGCCGGGCCTTTGTTTTACCTATTGCGGTAACAGCTATGCCTCTAAAATAGGGGTAAACCAGAATCCACCAAGGCAGGCTTCCCCATCGCATTTTAGCTGCCCTTGGCACCCACAACAGAAGCCAAATAATTGATTTTAATAGTTAATTAGATTACCCTAATAAACTACTTTTCGGAGATGTGCCTGTGCTGAATTTTGCCCGACTGCTCGCCAGCATGATTCTGGCCGCCCCAACCGCGTGGGCGGCTGTGCCTTTTGCGGTTGAAACCGTGAAATATCAGGTTTCTGATACCGGTTACTCCACCGAAGCCTCCGTTGAGGCCGTCAAGCAATCAACGGTCTCTGCTCAGGTATCGGGACGCGTTTCAGCGGTCAACTTTGATGCCGGTGATTACGTCAAAGCGGGGGCAGTCATCGTTCGACTTTCCGCACAGGAATTATCGTCCGCCGTTGCCGGTAGCCAGGCACAGGTGG
>JAAFGW010000145.1 GCA_010365175.1 Sulfuriferula multivorans
GGCGTCGTGGCGAAAAACGACGCCGACCGCGCATCTTGCCTCACCCAGGTGCAGCAGCTGTTCGACCAGGCAGTCGTCATAGGCCAGTTACCCGCCGCCACCGATACCTTTCTCGCGACCCATGGCCTGCACGCCTACCTAGTCGGCCTGATGCACGAATGGGTTCTGAACCCGGACGCCTACGATCTGGCGACCTGCGCAGCACCGCTGATCGACTGCTATTTGGGCGGCCTGAAAGTATCGCCGCCAGTCTGCCGCCCTTCAGCCACTATGTCCTGGCCTTAAACAGCGCAAGCGCGCGCTGCCGCTGAACCGCATGCTCAACAATCGGCGCAGGATAATCCTGACCAATGCGCACCCCTATTCGCGCTTGTTCGCTGGTCGAAAGCAACCAGGGTGCATGGATATAATGGTCTGGAACCGCCGCAAGCTCAGGCAGATAGCGGCGAATGAACTGGCCTTGCGTATCGAACCGCTCGGATTGCGTCAGCGGATTGAAGATGCGGAACCAGGGCTGTGCATCGCATCCCACGGACGCCGCCCACTGCCAGCCGCCACTGTTGGCGGCCAGATCAAAATCAATCAGCTTGTCGGCAAAATAGCGCTCGCCCAAACGCCAGTCGACCAGCAAGTCCTTGGTCAGAAACGAAGCCGTCACCATGCGCAGGCGATTGTGCATGTAACCCGTTTGATTGAGCTGACGCATCGCGGCGTCGACCAGCGGATAGCCGGTGCGCGCTTCGCACCAGGCCTCGAAATGCCCCGACGGATTCGGCCACGGCAAGTCATCGTATTGCCGCTTGAAGGTGTGGCCTGCTGCTACATCGGGTCGGTGCCAGAGAATCTGATGATAGAAATCGCGCCAGATCAGTTCGGACAACCAGGTTTGCGCGCCGCGCCCACCCTGTTGCCAGGCGGCCGCCGCAAGCTGCCGGATCGAAACGGTTCCAAAGCGTAGATGCACCGAAAGATACGACGGCCCTTTGATCGCGGGGAAGTCGCGTGTTTCTTGATAGCGATCGATGCGAACCATGAAATCGTCCAGCAGTTGCGCGCCTCCCGACATGCCGACGGGCAGATTGAGTTCAGCCAGATTGGATGGGACAAACCCCATAGCCTGCAACGTGGGAATGTCCGTTGAGCGTGCAGCCAGCCGATCAACATGGCGATCAACCGGATAGGCTTGCAGGTAATAAGGCGTCAGCGTTTTCAGCCAGGCCTTTTTATAGGGCGTAAAGACACTGTAGGGTGTGCCGCCGGCTGTGAGCACTTCTTCACGCTCAAATATCACGGCGTCCTTGCTGTGATGAACGGCAATATCGTTGGCGTTCAGCGCGTGCCCAACCGCGGCGTCGCGCGCCAACGCAGCGGGGTCATCGTCATGATTGTAGAATACGGCATCCACCCGAAGCCCGACCGCCAATTGAACGACCTCGTTGCGGGCCATGCCGTATTTGACGATGAGGCCACCGCCTTTGGCCTGCAAGGCCTGTTGCAACTCGGTTATGCTGGCGTGGATGAATTCGACCCGCCGGTCGGCTGGACCGGCCAAGGCATCCAGTATTTCACGGTCGAAAAAAAACACGCAAAACACCTGCCGGGCACGTTTAAGTGCGTGGTAAAGGGCGGCATGATCGTAGTCGCGCAAGTCGCGCCGAAACCAGACCAGGGCACGTGGGTATTCAGGCATGAGGCATGTGAGTCGTTATAGTGTAAGGGTACGTGTAAAAAGAGGTGTTGGCTGGATTTAAGGCAGATTACAATGGAGGGGCCATGATGGAAACCGTTAACCTCACCCACAACTTCCTGATCGCCATGCCGGGCATGGTCGACCCCAATTTTCATGGCTCGCTGACGTATATCTGCGACCACAGCGAGCAAGGTGCGCTGGGTGTGGTGGTCAACCGACCGATCGATCTGGATCTGTCGACACTGTTCGATCAGATCGGGCTGACCCTACCCGAGCACCTGCGCGACAAAATCGTCTATTTCGGCGGCCCGGTTCAGACCGAGCGCGGCTTTGTACTGCATACGCCCCCCCACACCTTCAGCTCCACCCTCACCGTCAAGGATATCGTCAGCCTCACCACATCAAAAGACGTGCTGGAGGCGGTCAGCCAGGATGTGGGGCCGGAAAAATTCATGGTCTCACTGGGCTACGCGGGTTGGGCTGCCGGCCAGCTGGAAGAAGAGATCAAGCAAAACGCCTGGCTGTCAGTGGCCGCCGACCCGCAAGTCATCTTCGACCTGATGCCTGAAGAACGTCTGCCCGCGGCGATGAAGCTGCTCGGCATCGATTTCGCCAGTTTGTCAGACGAAGCCGGACACGCTTGAACCCGGGCGACACCCACGGCACAGTACTGGCCTTCGACCTCGGCCTGAAACGCACCGGTGTCGCGTCGGGCGATCTCTCCATCGGCGTCGCACATCCTCTCACGGTCATCCAGGCCGACTCCACCGATGCACGGCTCACGGCTATCGCCAAACTCATGACCGAATGGCAACCGGTATTGCTGGTGCTTGGCATCCCCACCCATGCCGATGGCGGCGAACACGAAATGACCCGGGTGGCCAAAAACTTCGCGCGTAAATTAGAATCACGTTTTAATCTGCCGGTGTTTCTGGTGGATGAACGCCACACCAGCACGGCGGCCGAGTCCGAACTCCATGAGCGCGGCATCCACGGCAAAAAGAACAAGGCGCTAACGGATGCCGTTGCCGCGAAACTCATACTCCAAGGATTTTTCGATGCCCGCCTTACTGCCTGACGCCAACACCCTGATTGCGCGACTCGCCGACGCCATTGCGCCCACGCTCACCCCCAATACCTTCATCGTCGGCATTCATACCGGTGGGGTGTGGGTGGCCGAGCGCCTGCATGCGCTGCTGCGGTGCACCCAACCCCTCGGCACGCTCGATATCTCGTTCTACCGCGACGACTTCTCCCGCATCGGCCTGCACCCGCAGGTGAAACCCTCCAACCTGCCGGTTGACCTCGAAGGCCGTGACATTCTGCTGGTCGACGACGTATTGCACTCCGGACGCACGGTACGCGCAGCCATGAACGAATTGTTCGACTACGGCCGCCCTGCCTCGATCCGGCTGGCGGTGCTGGTGGATCGAGGCGGCCACGAACTGCCGATCCGGCCCGATTTTGCGGGCCACACGCTCACCGTACCGAGCAATCAGAACATCAACCTGTCACAGCTTGACGATGGCCATTTGACCCTCACCCTCGCATGAATCCACAACTCAATCCTGATGGCAGCCTGCGCCACCTGCTTACACTCGACGGCCTGCCGCGAACGATCCTGACGCACATACTCGATACCGCAGAATCCTTTATGGATGTCGGCGAGCGCGAAGTGAAGAAAGTCCCGCTGTTGCGTGGAAAATCGATCTTCAATCTGTTTTTCGAACCATCAACACGCACCCGCACCACGTTTGAAATCGCCGCCAAGCGCCTGTCCGCCGATGTGGTCAACCTCAATATCGCCACCTCCAGCCAGACCAAGGGTGAGGCGATTCTCGACACGGTCGACAATCTCGCAGCCATGCACGCCGACATGTTTATCGTGCGCCATGCGCAATCAGGGGCGGCTCATTTCATCGCGCGCAATGTCGCGCCACATATTTCGGTCATCAACGCCGGCGACGGTCGCCACTCACATCCGACGCAAGGCCTGCTCGACATGTTCACCATCCGTCGTTTCAAGGGAGAATTCCACAACCTGACCGTGGCCATCGTCGGCGACGTGCTGCATTCACGCGTGGCGCGTTCGCAAATTCACGCACTCACCACGCTGGGGGTGCCGGAAGTCCGCGTGATCGCCCCGAAAACCCTGCTGCCCACCGGCGTTGAGCAAATGGGCGTCAAGGTCTACCACGACCTGGAAGCCGGTTTGCATGGGTGCGATGTGGTCATCACGCTGCGCCTGCAAAGCGAACGCATGAAAGGCGCGCTCCTGCCAAGCGCGCAGGAATACTTCAAGTTCTTTGGCCTGACGCCGGCAAAGCTCGCGCTGGCGAAACCCGACGCCATTGTCATGCACCCGGGCCCGATGAACCGCGGCGTGGAAATCGACTCCGAAGTGGCCGACGGTCCGCAGTCGGTCATTCTGCCGCAGGTGACTTACGGCATTGCAGTGCGGATGGCGGTGATGGCGATTCTGGCGGGAGGGACGACAGCATGAAAATTCATATCCGGAATGGCCGTGTGATCGATCCGATGAACGCGCGCGATGAAGTTGCTGACATCTTTGTGGTGGCTGGAAAGATTGTCGCCGTAGGCGAAGCACCACCCGACTTTCACGCCAATCGTGTCATCGACGCTAGCGGCCTGGTGGTGTGTCCCGGTCTGGTCGACTTGTCGGTGCGACTGCGCGAACCCGGTTTTGAGTATCGCGCCACCCTCGAATCGGAAATGCTCGCTGCAGCCGCCGGCGGGATCACCTCGCTCGCCTGCCCACCCGATACCGACCCGCCGCTGGACGAGCCGGGACTCGTCGAGATGTTGAAATTCCGCGCAAAAAACCTGCCGGGGCCGCGCGTTTACCCGATTGGCGCATTGACCCAAAAACTCGAAGGCAAGCTGCTGACCGAGATGGCCGAGCTGACCGAAGCGGGTTGTCGCGCCTTTACCCAGGCCGACGCGGTGCCCACCAACCCCCAGGTGCTGCTGCGCGCGATGCAATACGCCGCCACGTTTGGCTTCAGTCTGTGGTTACGGCCACAGGATCTGTCGCTCGCGCGTGACGGTGTTGCACACGATGGTGCGGTGGCCTCGCGCCTCGGTTTGCCCGGCATTCCAGCGCTGGCCGAAACCGTGGCGTTGGCTACCATCCTGTTGCTGGCACGCGAAACCGGCGCCCGCATCCACATTGCGCGGCTGTCAACGCGTGAAGGCATCGCGATGGTGCGTGCAGCCAAGGCACAAGGCCTTTCCATCACCTGCGATGTCGCCAGCACGCACGTGCATTTATCGGAAAACGATCTCGTCAGTTTTGATTCACACCTGCATCTGATACCGCCGCTGCGCGGTCTACGTGACCGCGACGCCATCCGCGAAGCGCTGCGCGACGGTTCCATCGACGCTTTGTGTTCGGACCACACCCCGGTTGACGAAGATGTGAAGCAGGTACCGTTTGGCGAATCGGCACCCGGTGCCTCCGGTGTTGAACTGCTGCTGCCGCTGACCCTGAAATGGGCGCGCGAAATGGGCGTCCCTCTGATCAAGGCCATCGACCTGATTTCGTGGAAACCGGCACAAATTCTGGGCGTGCCAGGCGGAAATCTATCCATTGGCAGCTGTGCCGACATCTGCATTTTTGACGAAACAGCCGAGTGGATCGCCACCCCAAAAACGCTCGCCAGTCAGGGCGACAACACCCCTTTTCTCAACCACCCTATGCAGGGACAAGTCCGCTATACCCTGATTGACGGCCATATCGATTTTGAGTTTGCGCATTGAGCGCCGCGTGGTTTTTAAAAGTGGATGAACGCCCCGCCAACCGCAGCGTTTCTTTTTCCTTACTGCTGATCAGCCTGTTATCCGGTGCCCTGGCTGTCGCCGGATTCGCACCGTTTTACCTCTGGCCTTTACCCCTTTTGAGTTTGGCCGTGCTGTTTGGACTTTTTACCCGAACGGCTTCTGCGCGCACCGGCTTTCTCATCGGGTTTGTCTGGGGGCTGGGATTTTTCCTCACCGGCGTGAGTTGGATCTACGTCAGCCTATCGGTATACGGCGGCATGCCGATGCCCTTGGCAGCACTCGCAACCTTCCTGTTTTGTGGGCTTTTGGCCCTGTTTCCCGCCCTCGTGGGTGCACTGCAGGCACGCTGGCGCGTTTCGCTCAGCGTGCGATTGCTGGTGTTAATCCCACTTGGGTGGGGCGTAGCGGAGTGGGTACGTGGATGGATTTTTACGGGTTTCCCCTGGCTGGCGATCGGCTATTCGCAAGTACCGGCCAGCCCGTTGGCGGGTTATGCCCCGCTGGTCGGCGTCTATGGGGTGTCATTTTTACTGGCACTGACAGCCGCCCTGCTGGCATGGAGCGTGACCTTGCGCGGCAAGCCAGCACAACGCATTTGGGGTGGTGTGGTCGTGGTTGCGCTAGGGATAGGCGGTCAGGCTTTGCGTGTAATCGACTGGACGACGCCGGACGGCGCACCCACTTCGGTTGCGCTGCTGCAGGGCAATATCCCGCAGGACATGAAATGGCTACCTGAAACAACCCATTCCACACTCGAGATTTATGCGCGCATGGCTGCCGCCTCTCCGGCACAGTTAATTGTGCTCCCCGAGACGGCATTGCCCCTGTTCGAATCCGACCTGCCCGATTTCTATCGCGATGGGCTGGTGATGCTTGGCCAGAAGAATGGCGGGGACATCATGACGGGATTGCCGACGGGATCTATGAACGGTACGTACTACAACAGCGTCCTCAGCCTGGGCAGCGCGCCCAGCCAGCATTACCACAAGGTGCATCTGGTGCCTTTCGGTGAATACATCCCGTTGAAGGCAGTATGGGGCTGGGTAATTCAGGTGCTGCACATTCCGCTATCCGATTTTGCGCGCGGCAATCGCCATCAAACGCCGCTTGCTATCGGTGGCCAGCGGGTAGCAGCCAATATCTGTTACGAAGACGTCTTTGGTGAGGAAATTATCCGCCAGTTGCCGGCCGCGAGCGTGCTGGTCAATGTGAGTAATCTGGCGTGGTTCGGGAATTCGTTTGCGCCTTGGCAACACGCGCAAATATCGCAGATGCGCGCACTTGAAACCGGACGCATGATGCTGCGCGCCACCAACACCGGCTTGACTGCAATCATTAATGAGAAAGGCCAGATACTTGCCAGCCTTCCGCCTTTCACCTCCGGCAGTCTAACCGGCAGCATTCAAGGTTACGCCGGCAGTACGCCATATGTGCGTTGGGGCAATGCACCCGTATTGGTGTTGTGGGGCGTGCTGGGTATTGGGTTGCTACTGATCGGGCTAAGAGCCTGTTCCTCAACAACATGAACATTTGACTCGCTGGGCTTGGGCGCGCTGCGTCGTTGCGAATCGCTTGTGTGGCTCGCCACACGGCGCACTCCGCGCCTAGCATCG
>JAAFGW010000146.1 GCA_010365175.1 Sulfuriferula multivorans
CATCCCTATCGGATCAAGCAAGCCGCCAAATTTCATGGCATTCAAGCAGTGGCCAGATGCCATCGTGGCGCTGCCTGGTCATCTTGCCGCGGCTCTGTCTGGGAAAGCGCTGAATGTCGTTAGCATTTTTCAGTTGATGGGGGGAGCCGCCCTGCTTCTGCTGGTTGTGGCCTTGTTCTTCCAAAAAAAGCAAGGCCATGCCGCCCGTTTGATATGGTTTGCGCTTCTTGCTTTTATTGGCATCGGTTCCTCGGTGCTGTTGTACGGTTTGGGATATTACGGCGTGATAGGTTTGGGGACCATGAGCCGGACGACCTTGGGCATCTCACTTTGGCTGGCAATGCTGGTTTTCATTTTTCTTCGCGCCGCGCTTCTGTGGCACTCGACCATCGTGAGGTTGGTGGCCTTTGGGGCGGTGGGACATGCGCTTTCCCTGCTCGTGCCGGCATTGATTCACCAACAGGACGTATGGGCTAAAGCCTGGAGCGAATCAAAGCGAGTAATAATGTCCGCGCCAGCTCGGGAGATCAGCGCTACGCCGGCGAACGCAACTATCGTATATGTTGGCCCCAACACCATCGAATCAATGACCTTTGTCGGCACATGGGAACTCACAGGTGGAATTTGGCTCATGCATCCGTCGACGAGGTTGACGTCGATCTTGGATCAACGTGGAGGTCCAATCCTCTCAAATGCAAGCACAAGCGGATCGAATACCCGTTTTATTACTGCAAAAGCTAACTACCATACCCTGACTTGGGATGGGAAGATGCTTGTGATGTCGCTCCCCGGGCACTGGACAAGTCCCATGGCCGCAGAAGTTGTCTATGAGTGGGATGCCTACCGGTCGACCTTCCGGAAGGTGAATCCTGGCGAGTCTTTCGGCGAAGCGCCAGCATCGGGAGGCTAGCCAAGAGGCGTCTATAACACCGCCAACAAGAGGGAATAAAGTCTTGCACGTACGCTGGGGGTAATTGCTTGTCAGCCAGCAATCGCAGGAGAATCAGCGATGTTGGCGTGCAATTTTCTCGAAGAGTCGGACGGGTTCTTTGCGGTGAACGGATCGGTGTAGGCAGCACAGTTCGCCTATGCCTTGGCGAGTTCGTCTTTCTAATCATTACAGCCAACATCAAGGGATGCTGAATCTATGAATATTCTGATCACGGGCGGAGCCGGTTACATCGGTTCCCACACTTGTGTCGAACTGATGGTCGCCGGCCACAAGGTCGTCGTTTTCGACAATCTGAGCAACAGCCATCCGGAAGCATTGCGCCGTATTGAGCGCATCACAGGCCAACAGGTCGTCATGGTAAAGGGGGATGTCCGCAACCGGAATTTGCTGGAGCAGACCCTGCGCGAGCATCGCTGCGACGCCGTTATCCATTTCGCCGGCCTGAAGGCTGTCGGCGAATCGGTGGGAAAGCCGTTGGCGTATTACGACAACAATGTGGTCGGCAGCCTGAGCCTCCTGGAGGCAATGCAGGCGGCGAAGGTCAACACGATTGTCTTCAGCTCATCGGCCACCGTTTATGGTGATCCGGAGCAATTGCCGATTCCCGAGACCCACAGGCTCTCAGCAAGCAACCCCTATGGACGCAGCAAGATCATGGTGGAGGACATCCTGCGTGATTTTCATCACGCGCAGCCCGATTGGCGAATCGCGTTACTGCGCTACTTTAACCCGGTCGGCGCGCACGAAAGCGGGCTGATCGGCGAAGACCCGCAGGGCCATCCGAACAATCTGATGCCTTATGTGGCCAGAGTGGCGGTCGGCGGCTTGCCCTATCTCAATATCTGGGGCGATGACTACCCCACGCCCGATGGCACCGGGGTGCGTGACTACATCCATGTGACCGACCTGGCCATCGGTCATGTGCGTGCGCTGGAGCGCCTTGGCGCACCGCAATGCATGGAGGTTAATCTCGGCACCGGCCGCGGCTACAGCGTGCTGGAAGTGGTCAAGGCTTTCGAGGCGGCCAGCGGGCGCGCAGTGCCTTATCGCATCGCGCCACGGCGTCCAGGGGATATCGCTGCCTGCTATGCCGATCCTTCGCTGGCGGAAAAACTGCTTGGCTGGCGTGCCGAGCGCACGCTCGAAATGATCTGCGATAATGCGTGGCGCTGGCAGCAGCGCAATCCCAATGGCTTCCGATCCTGACCCCCTTCCCCTTCAATGACTCCCCTTCTCCAGCCCGTGATTCTGTCGGGTGGCTCCGGCACCCGGCTGTGGCCGCTGTCGCGCGAACAACACCCCAAGCAACTGCTGCCGCTGGCGACTTCGGCCACCATGCTGCAGGCGACCGCGCTGCGGCTGGCCAAATGCGCGGACTACCAGCTGGCTGCCGACCCGATTGTGGTGTGCAATGAAGAGTACCGCTTCATTACCGCCGAACAATTGCGTGAGGTGGGCAAGGGCACGCGCCGTATCGTGCTGGAACCAATCGGGCGCAATACTGCTCCGGCGCTGACGCTGGCTGCACTGCTGGCGATGGCTGAGGGGCAAGATACGATTTTGCTGGTGATGCCAGCCGACCATATCATTCTAGATGCGGAAGAATTTTCGCGCGTGATCGCGCGCGCGGTGCCGTTTGCCGCCGATGGCGCGATGGTGACCTTCGGCATCGTGCCGGATCGTCCCGAAACCGGTTACGGCTATATTCGTGTCGGCGTGGCCCATGGCGCAGCCCATGCAGTCGCCGGTTTCTTTGAAAAGCCCGATGCCGCCACTGCGCAGAAGTACCTGGATTATGGGGACTACCTCTGGAACAGCGGTTTGTTTATGATGCGTGCCAGCGTGTGGCTGGCCGCCATCGGTCATTTCCAGCCCGCGATGCTGGCCGCGTGCAAGGGTGCGATGGACGGTGGCAAGCAGGATAGCGACTTCTATCGTATCGACAAGGCGGCTTTTGCTGCCTGCCCCGCCGATTCCATCGACTATGCGGTGATGGAGAAGCTGCAGGGTGCGCCAGAACTGAAGATCCCCGGCCGCGTGCTGCCGCTCAAGGCAGGCTGGTCGGATGTCGGTGCCTGGGATGTCTTGTGGCAGGTGTCCGACAAGGATGCCAACGGCAATGTGGCGCGTGGCGATGTGCTGCTACATGATTCGAAGAATAACCTGGTTTTTTCCCACGCCAGGCTGGTGGCTTGCGCCGGGGTCGAAGACCTGATTGTGGTCGAGACCCAGGATGCGGTGCTGGTGGCGAGCAAGGACAAGGTGCAGGGCATCAAGCAGATCGTCGCCGAGCTGAAGGCTGCAGGCCGCAGCGAAGCTTCTTCTCACCGCAAAGTGCATCGGCCCTGGGGTTGGTATGACTCCATCGACGGCGGCGAGCGCTTCCAGGTCAAGCGCATCGTGGTCAAACCGGGGGCTACGCTGAGCCTGCAGATGCATCATCATCGCGCCGAGCACTGGATCATCGTCAAGGGCACGGCGCGCATCACGCGTGGGGACGAAGTTTTCCTGCTGACTGAAAACCAGTCGACCTATATTCCCTTGGGCGCCACCCACCGCCTGGAAAATCCAGGCAAATTTCCGCTCGAAATGATCGAAGTGCAGTCCGGCAGTTATCTGGGCGAAGACGATATCGTGCGGTTTGAAGACACTTACGGACGCAACTGAAAGTATTCCAGACATGAGCCAGAAAGTCGCATTAATCACCGGCATCACCGGCCAGGACGGTGCCTACCTTGCAGAGTTCCTGCTGAAGAAGGGCTATATCGTCCACGGCATCAAGCGCCGCACCTCGCTGTTCAATACCGATCGCATTGATCATTTGTACCAAGACCCGCATGTGGACAACCGCAATTTCGTGCTTCACTACGGCGACCTGACGGACTCCACCAATCTGATTCGCATTGTGCAGTTGATCCAGCCGGACGAGATTTATAACCTGGCGGCCCAGTCGCATGTGGCGGTATCCTTCGAGGTACCGGAATACACTGCCAATACCGACGGCCTGGGCGCGTTACGCCTTCTGGACGCGATCCGCATCCTCGGCCTGGAAAAGAAGACCCGCTTTTATCAGGCTTCGACCTCGGAGCTGTATGGCTTGGTGCAGGAAACCCCGCAAAAAGAAACCACGCCCTTCTATCCGCGCAGCCCGTATGCGGTGGCCAAGCTGTATGCCTACTGGATCACGGTCAACTACCGCGAAGCCTACGGCATGTATGCCTGCAATGGAATTTTGTTCAACCATGAGTCCCCGTTACGCGGCGAGACCTTCGTTACCCGGAAGATCACGCGGGCGCTGGCGCGCATCTTCCTCGGCCTACAGGATTGCCTGTACCTGGGCAATATGGACGCGCTGCGCGACTGGGGGCATGCGCGCGACTTTGTGCAGATGCAATGGATGATGCTGCAGCAAGACCAGGCGGAAGACTTCGTGATCGCCACCGGGGTGCAATACAGCGTGCGCGACTTTGTCAATGCCGCCGCGAAGGATCTGGGCCTCACGCTGGAATGGAAAGGCAAGGGTGCCGAGGAAGAAGGCATTGTCCAATCCGCCGGCGGCAGCACCGGTCTGCAGCCGGGCCAGGTGATTGTGAAAGTCGATCCGCAGTATTTCCGCCCGACGGAAGTGGAGACGCTCCTGGGCGACCCGACCAAGGCCAGGGAAAAGCTGGGCTGGACGCCGACCACCACCTTCCAGGAGCTGGTGTCGGAAATGATGCGCGAAGACCTGAACTCGGCACGCCGCGATGTGCTGGTCAAGCAACATGGCTTCACCGCCTACGATTATCACGAATAGGTCATCGGCCCTTGGTCGAGAATAAGACAAGACAAAAAATGACGCTTCCTAGGGATGCCAGGATCTATGTTGCCGGCCACCGTGGCATGGTGGGCTCGGCCATCGTGCGCAGCCTGCAGCGCCGTGGCTACACCCATATCCTCACACGGAGCCGCCAGGAGCTGAACCTGCTGGACCAGAAGGCGGTGTTCGCCTTTCTGAAAGAGACCAAGCCGGATTACATCTTCTTGGCCGCTGCCATGGTGGGCGGCATCCATGCCAACGATACGCTGCGCGGCCAGTTCATTTATGAGAACCTGACGATCCAGACCAATCTGATCCACGGCGCCTATATGGCTGGCATCAACCGGCTGTGCTTTCTCGGGTCTAGCTGCATCTATCCGCGCGATTGCCCACAGCCGATCAAGGAGGAGTACCTTCTGACGGGGCCTCTGGAGCCGACCAATGATGCCTATGCGATTGCCAAGATCGCCGGCGTGAAGATGTGTGAAAGTTATAACCGGCAATATGGCACGCAATATGTTTGCCTGATGCCGACCAATCTCTACGGTCCGAACGATACCTATGACCTGAGCAAGTGCCATGTGTTGCCCGCGCTGATGCGGAAAGTTCATCTGGCGACGATGGGCATGACTGGCGACTTCGCCGGCATCCGCAAGGATGAAGCCCGCTATGGAACCATACCGGATGACATTCTTTACAACCTGGGTTGTGAACGCACCGGCGACGGCAGCATCGTGCAGTCAAATAAGCTTAAGCCACAGACCAAACTGGTCGTCTGGGGATCGGGCCAGCCGATGAGGGAGTTCCTCTATGTCGATGATCTGGCCGATGCGTGCGTCTTTGTGATGGACCAGGGGATAGACGATGGGCATTACAACGTGGGCACGTCCACCGATGTGACGATCCGCGAACTGGCGACAACTATTATGGAGGTTGTGGGCTTCGAAGGCGAGATAGTTTTCGACAGCGGCAAACCCGATGGCACACCCAGGAAGTTGCTCGACGTTTCCAAACTTACCCAGCGCGGCTGGACGTACCGCACTTCACTGCGTGAAGGTATTGCGCTCGCTTACCAGAATTTCAATCGCATATGAACAACCACACTGATACACCGGGAAGCCCGTTCCGATGCCGACGGTGGCAGCATGTCGCGGCAACCAATAACCGAAATCCATCTATATGACGGTACCGCCACTGATCGTTATCGCCAACGGCTCCCGGGACAAAGACTACTGGGTCAACTTGTGGCGCCATCGCGAAATGCTGTTCTTCCTCGTCTGGCGCGACATCTTGGTGCGCTACAAGCAAACTCTGGTCGGCGTGAGTTGGGTAGTAATTCGTCCTTTCCTGACGATGATGGTCTTTACTGTCGTATTTGGCAACATTGCCAATCTGCCCTCCAATGGCTTACCTTATCCGCTACTGGTCTTTACTGGCATGCTGCCCTGGTTTTTCTTTTCCAGCGCGCTCACGGAGTGCAGCAACAGCCTGGTCGGTAATTCCAATATGCTGTCGAAGATATATTTCCCCCGGTTGATCATCCCGATCTCGACAATATTGGTATGTGGGGTCGATTATCTGGTTTCGATCCTACTGTTGATTGGCATGCTGGCTTGGTATCAGCACTTGCCGGACTGGCGCATTCTGTTCCTGCCCGTGTTCTCTCTCTTCACCGCGATGACGGCGTTCGGTCTGGGACTGTGGGCGGCGGCGCTGAATGTGCGGTATCGCGATTTTCGTCATCTGATACCCTTCGTCCTGCAACTCGGCATCTATATTTCGCCGGTCGGCTATGCGACCAACCTGATTCCTGAAAAATGGCGTGCCTTGTACTGGCTTAATCCCATGGTAGGCATCATTGACGGCTTTCGCTGGTCGGTGCTCGGGCAGGAAACCGCTGTTTATTGGCCGAGCGTGGGCTTGGCCTTGCTCACCAGTGTCGGCGTGCTGTGGTCCGGCCTTTGGTACTTTCGCCGCTCTGAGTCGACGTTTGCGGATGTGATCTGATGACGTTCGCCATAAGGGTCGAGAACCTGTCCAAGCGCTATCTGATCAATCACCTTAATAGCGGCGGGCCGCGCTCCATCCGCGAAATCCTCGCACGGCCATTTTCGCGCATCCAGCCCGTGCCGCAGATCGAGGAGGAGCAAGCTCAGTCCGGCAGCTCAGTGGAGCAGTTCTGGGCCCTGCGCGATGTGTCTTTTGAGGTAGAGGAGGGAGAGCGCGTCGCCATCATCGGCGGCAATGGTGCCGGCAAGTCGACGCTGCTAAAAATACTTTCTCGCATCACTGAGCCAACATCGGGCCAAGTGGCCTT
>JAAFGW010000147.1 GCA_010365175.1 Sulfuriferula multivorans
GGCAAGCCGTTCGTCAGAAAAACCACGAAATCCTTGCCGCATGAATTTGCTGGGGCCGTTTGCGCCCCACCCTGGGCCGTACCAAAATTGGTTGTGGCTCCATCGTAGTAATCCTTGGCCGTCATGAACGTGCCGGTAATTGGCGACAGGCCTGCATTTTGCAGCGGCGCATTCGGGTTCGTGGCGGTGTTTCCGCCCGTAATATTCGTAGGGTTATCGTTCCAGACACCACCCACAAGCGTTGGCACGACACTGGTTGCTAGCTTGGTATTGAGTTTGCCCGCTTGGGCTGCATCCAGGTTGGCCACGGGTATATGGAGAAATCCTTTACCGGGGCTGGTATTGGAAAACCAGGTCGGTCCAACATCGTAGGAGGTCAGCCTTTGACCAAAGTCATCAATGGCCTGTGCATAGTCGCTTTCAGTCGGGCCAAAAGTACCGTTAAACAGGAATCCACCATATCCCGATCCCGCACTCGCGGGAGCTGCATTCGAGGTGCCCGTCTTGGTACTGTAGCAAGCATAGGTCACATGGTCTCCGGAAAAACTGGCATAACCACTTGTACCGGTAGTGGAGGAATAGCAAAAACTATTGCCCGCCGGGTTTCCTGAATAATAAGGAAGATTGACGTTGTAATAAATGCAATCAACTTTTGTGCCCCCCGCCGTTGTACATAAACCGACAGCATTCGGACTCGTAGGATTAGGAATTTTGAATTTCTTTTTGGTTGTGCTGTCTCGTGCACCGGTCCACGTAGGGTCATAGTGGGCGGGATCATAACTGGCATCATACGTACTCGGGTTCAGCCAATCATGTGCAACACCCGTTTGCTGATACGCCATCAAGCCCATATTGATCTGGCCTGTGTAGTTCGTCACCAGGCTTCTCGCCGCCGTCCGCGAAATTTCCGATTTGCTGTTGATATTGTCACTCCCTACTGCCATACCAGTGGCATCCTCGTCCATCGCGTTGGAATTACTGTAAATCAGCAACACATTGGCTTTTTGCGAAGTGGTGACAAACAAGGGTGTCTGGCTCAAATTGAGCAGAGCGCCGCTCGCCATTCCGTAGTAGCCGGCAGAGAAGGCAGCCAATAGCGCCAGAGACAGCGGCTTGCGAATAAAGGTCGTCATGAGTTTCTCCCTTGCTTAATAGTTGATAGCGGCTTGCACGGTTGCCTGGGCTGACGTGGTGAGCCCCCAGCCGCGCGCAGTCACACGAAACGGAGTCACTGTCGCGCCCGAGTTGATGCCTTTGCCGGTGGATAGGCTGAACCCGGGTGGCGGGAGAGAAGCCGGCAGCAGCTCAATAATGTAGCGAGGCTGGTTAGGCAGTGCGGTCGAGCCATCCAGCTTGAGCGGCGTGCCAGAATACGTCAGCGTTTTTGACGAGGTCCAGTCATTGTTGGCGGTGATCGTGGTCCAGACTGGCGTGGTGGTGTTGTTCAAACACCGCCCTGCCGCGCAGCCAGCCACGAAGCTTGTTAGATTCGCCGAAAGGTTGTTTGTAGCCAGATAAATCATGCCATCGCGAATGGCTGCCTCGGCCGCCTGAAAAGCGACATCCTGATCGCGTGCATTGCCCGCCATGCGTTCTTCGAGCGAAGTGGCTTTGATGGCGGACAAGGTCAGCAATGTCAACACGACCAGGAAAATCAGCCCGGTCAACAGTGCTGCGCCGTGTTGGGAATGTCTAATGATATGCATGGTCGGTATGCCCCTTTGGATACGCATCGTTCACTGTGTCGGCAGGCGGTTGCGCACGCCCACTGTGGCCGAAAACACCTGATACAACCTGCGGTCAGGCGCAGTGAAGGTGGCATTGTTAAAGGTGGCGGTCTGGATGGCAGTTGAAAGATTGTTATCCGGGCTGCGCATCAGCAGGCTGATCGTGACGCTGATGACCTGCGCCCAGTTTGTGGGGGCGTTGCTATAGCTATTCACAGCGCCGTCGCCAGTGGTATCCAGCCCGTAGCGCATCTGCATATTTTCTATATGCTCAACCAGCTCTTCGGCCTGGCCGTTCAAACCGACCCGGTAAAGTGCACGATTTCCTGCGGGATTATTACCGATGAAATAGGTGAACTGCTCCATGCGCATGACAAATGAATCGGCGCCATAGGTACCCACGCGGTTACCGGTATTGCTGCTATTGGAATGGTTCAGCGTAACCGAACCCCCTCCTCCCGAAACGGTGGTTGTTTTGAACACATCGGCAGTTGAGCAATTGGTAACCACCAGCACGTCGCCTGTCGCGTATCCATTAGGATTGCCATTGATCTGAACGTTGCTGTTTGAAGGGGCCAGATTGCCGGTCAGATTCACCTCGCCGCCGAATGCGCCCATGATCGACAAGACATCACCGATCGGCCGCACGATGGAGGTTGGGTTGGTCCAGCCGGCGCCATTGTCATAGCCGATCAAGGCGCTGGCCGCAGTCATGGGGGGCACAGGGGGGTTGGCAATCGTGTTCACCTGCATGGAGGCAATATTGCCGCAGCCGACATAGCCGGCCATGCGAACGTCACGACCGATGACATCGAGTGCGTAGCGCGCGTTTTCCTGCATACGTGACAGGTTGTCGGTCACCCGAAATGCGCCCCGGCTGCCAATAAACACATAACCAATCGAGCCCAGCAGAACCAGCCCAAGCGTCATGGCAATCATCAGTTCGATCAGGCCGAACCCCGACTGTGGACGAGGAAGGATAGACGTCGGCTTCATAATTGGGTTTCCACTCGAAATGTCTGAGTTGCAGTGCCTTGGGTGCCACGGCTGTCATCCCACCGAATCACGATGGTGGCCTCCCGCGTGCCTGTATCAACCGCGATCGATCCCGTGCCGGCCGGTAGTACACAGGCCAGCTGACTTTTCCATGCTGCAATATCCTGCGCCGGGACAGTACCGGTCGGCACAGCGGGTGAACACGCTGCTGCGGCTGCCATCGCCGTAGCGTAACTCCCGGCAATGGCGCCCACACGATTGGCGCGCATGCGATCGATCATGTCATAAGCCATCCAGGTGGCCTGCGTGCGGTGGCTGGCACTGAGGTTATCCCGCATGCTGGAGGTCATCAATCCAGCCAGTCCGAGCAGGCCAATTGCCAGAATCAACATGGCAACCAATATTTCAAGCAGGGTGAATCCTGACTGTTTGCGTATGAGTGTTTTCATGGGCATGCAACCGCAGAAACGCGTGTTCGTCCGGTTCGTTCGATTTGAATGGCACGGCCCTGTACGGCTGCTGGACTGGGCGGGCAGAGCGTAAAGGTGGTGCTTGCCGCTGTCGCGGCAGCGGGAATGGTCGTGCGGCCACTGGAATTGAAGGTGATGGTACTGGCCACATCGGCGCCGCCTGCGAGCGCACTCGCTCCACCAAGTGCTTGCTGCACCCGAATGGGCGTGCCTGCCGCCGCCACAATCCACCCCTGTTGCCACCCACCCGTACAGCTGGTCTGATTGCTGCTGGCGCATATCGTGACATTGGCCCCGCGCTTGACTGCTTCGCTTCGTGCCATATTGAGTGCGGTAATCAAGTCATTCGCCTGGGTAGCCATACGGCTATTGATCACAAAATTTTGAAAATTCGGGAGGGCAACAGTAAGCAAAATTGCTGCCACAGCCATCGTGACCAGTAATTCGATCAGGGTAAAACCGCGCGTTGCGATGTGAGCATCAGACATGGTGTTGAAGTTCTCTCTTTTCACGATTCCACATTAAGTAAAGCAGGCCAGGTATGTCCAGTGTCCCAAGACAAATGGCAGTATTGGGTTAATGAACGGTTACGCGCGCGCATATAGCCCTGCAGATATCCACAATGTTTAACGTCATGTTTACGGTCAACTTGAGCTGGATCGGCAATCAACAGATGTTGGGACTCAGCCGCAGGCGGCCGGTGGAATTGATGATGATGTCGCGGCGCTTGTGCTCCACACACACGCGCAGGAAACCGTTGGCCAACCCGTTAGGCCCCTGACTCACACCGCTTGGCAAATAGCTGACAAACAAAGTGAAATTGCTTGCCGTGATGGTTGTCGCCTCAGAGGCGCGGTCTTTTGACCACAACACCGTATCGCCCGAATCAATCACGCCGCGCACACCGCCATCAACAAACACCAGCCAGCCATCCTGCCAATTGGCCGCGCCATCACACGATGGTGGGACTGCCATAGGGCTGCCGGTTTTACATATTGTGACGCGCGTGCCCCGCTTGATTGCCTCGGATCGCGCAAGGTGAAGTGCTGAAACCAGATCATTGGTCACGGTAGTCAACCTGCTGCCGCTTAACAGAAATGCATAGCCTGGAATGGCAATCGACAATAAAATTGACCCTATAGTCAGCACAACCAGCAATTCCACCAGTGTGAATCCACGCTCTTCCATGTCTCCCCTCCTCCATTTTTTGTCTAGGGAAATCAGCTTGCCGCGTAGTAAGGGATACATCTATACAACTTTAGTCTTAGGCCCAGCCCATGCATAAGCCAGACGACTCGGGTTCGAAACCGTCCATCATTGTCCTGGGTGCAGGGATTTCTGGGCTCAGTGTGGCGCTAGCCTTACTGGGGCGAGGCTATGGGGTCAAGCTATTGGAACGCGGAGAGGTGGGGGCTGAATCATCCTGGGCAGGGGGTGGCATCGTGTCGCCTTTGCTGCCGTGGGATTACACCGAGCCCGTGTCCAGACTGGCGCTGCGTTCGATGGCCGCTTATGCGGACTGGGTCGCAGAGATTGAAGCGCGATCTGGGCAGATGGCTGAATACTGGCGATGCGGAATGCATGTGCTTGAGCCGAACGATCCCGATGCGGCACTCGCCTGGTGCAAAGCGCGTGGCCTGGCAGCACAGCACGGGCCCATGAATACGAATGAACTCGTGCTGCCGGATATCGCCCAGGTTCGCAATCCGCGTCTGGTTGCAGCGTTGCGCGAGGCTGTTGTCAGGCTCGGCGGGGTGATCCATACACACTGCGCAGCAAAAGCCGTTATCACTCAAACCGGGGGGATAGTGGCTGTCGACACTGCACAAGGCATGTTCTCGGCAGATCAATTCGTGCTCGCCACCGGGGCATGGGCTGGGCTCGCCCTACCTGATCTTGCTGGCGCGCCGAACATCCGTCCAATCCGCGGCCAGATGCTGCTATTCAAACTGGAGCCAGGTGCACTCGATACGATCCTGTTCCGCAACGGACTGTATCTGATCCCGCGCCGCGATGGACACATACTCGTGGGCAGTACACTGGAAGATGCCGGCTTCGACAAGTCAACCGATGTCTCTACACGCCAGCGTCTGCATGCCGAGGCCGCCGAGCTACTGCCCGTTCTGGCTTCGGTGCAACCCATTCAGCACTGGGCCGGACTCCGTCCCGGATCACCGGACAATATTCCGATCATCGACCGTCATCCCGATTTCAGGAATGTATTCGTCAATACGGGGCATTATCGTTATGGCGTGACGATGGCACCCGCATCGGCAGAACTGTTGGTCGATTTAATGGAAGATCGCACGCCTGCACTCGACCCGACACCCTACAGCTGGAATGCCGCGTCAATGCGCACCTGGACCGGGACTGTTTAAGCGCACGCGCATGCCACCTCCCGCGTTTCGTCTATAGAAGGATTACACTTTGGCCATCCAGCACGAACCGCCTTATCCATGCCTCCAGTGAGTTTCCTGACAATGAGCGCATGCAAAAATCCTATTGAGCGATTGGTTTCCCCAATGGAAATGCATACATGACGCCCTATGGCCAATACGAGGTTGCAGGACTGCGCTTTGACTGAGCACGCCGGGTTACACGCACCACGGGTTGTCTGGGTCATCAGCGACAACAAACCCGGGCATGCTAACCAGTCTTTGGGGTTGGCTGAAGCACTGACGCGCGCCGCACCCACTACAATTCATGTAACGCCTGCCCTGCCTGCCTGGCGCGCCTGGCTGGCATTTTTGCTGAAACGAATGCCTGGCAAGCAGCTTCCAAAACCCGATCTGGTCATAGGCGCGGGGCATGCCACGCATATCACGCTGCTGGCAGCAAGGCGTGCACACGATGCACGCATAGTCGTCTTGATGAAACCCAGTCTGCCACGCGCCTGGTTCGATCTAAGCATCATTCCTCAACACGACGGGATCACGGCGGATGCGCATACACTGGTAAGCGAAGGCGCATTGAACCGCATTCGCCCTACGACGCTGTCTCAATCAACAGGCGAAGATGCGCGCCAAGGTTTGCTGCTGATAGGCGGCACCTCATCGCATTTCGAATGGGACAATGACGCGGTGCTGGTTCAGATCAAAAGCATTCTAGCGCGCAAGCCCAACACACACTGGACCCTCGCCACCTCGCGCCGTACGCCGGAGGACTTTCTGCCGGAACTCCCCCAATACCCCAACCTGACGATTGTCCCGCACACTGCAACATCGCCCGACTGGCTACCCGCGCAACTCGCCCATAGCAGCCCTGTCTGGGTGACACCCGACAGTGCCTCAATGGTGTTCGAAGCGCTGACAGCGGGTGCCGATGTGGGCGTATTTGATCTGCCGGTCAACCCGAAAAGCCGGGTCGGCTGGGCAATCGCACATCTCGCTGACGCGCAGCGCATCACCCGTTTCGTTGCTTGGTGCACTTATGGAAAACTCCACCCCAACCTGCACCCGCTGGCCGAAGCCGAGCGCTGCGCTGACTGGATATTGAATTGGCTGAAGAAAAAAAACTGACTGTTCTGCAACTGCTGCCCGCGCTGGAATCCGGAGGCGTAGAACGCGGCACGCTCGAGATAGCGCACGCTCTGGTCGAACATGGCCATCGCGCGCTGGTGATGTCGGCGGGCGGGCGCCAGGTTGCGCCGCTCGTCGCATCCGGCGCCGAGCATTTTACCTGGCTGATCGGCAAAAAGTCACTGAAAACGCTTTTTCTTGTCGGCAAGCTGCGTACGTTTTTGCTGGAACAAAAGGTGGACATCATCCACGCGCGTTCACGTGTTCCCGCCTGGATTGCATACCTCGCCTGGCGCGGTATGAATCCATCCACGCGTCCACGTTTTGTCACCAC
>JAAFGW010000148.1 GCA_010365175.1 Sulfuriferula multivorans
GATGAACAGAATGGCGGCCATTGAGGCGACCGGCAGATAGGCAGCAAGCGGCGCGACCAGCAGGACAATCAGCAGCAGAAATACCGCTGACATCGCTGCAGCCAAAGGTGTTTTTGCGCCCGAGGCGTAATTCACGCCGCTACGGTTGAACGAGCCGCTGGAGGCATAACCGGAGAAAAAGCTGCCCGCAATATTCGACAAGCCCTGCCCGACAAACTCCTGGTTGCTATCGATTCGCTGGTCTGACTTGCTTGCGACCGAGCGTGCAATGGCGACAGCTTCGGTTAAAGCCAGAATTGCAATGATGGTGGCGGGAAACAGGGTTTGCTTGATGGCCGTGAGGGAAAAGTCCGGCAGCGATATGGGTGGGAACGATGCAATCAGTGCGCCCACCGTGTGGATACCGGTTTGCTCTGCACCCAACTCGTAGTTGAGGAGGGTGGCAACCAGGCTGCCAGCCACCATGGCGACTATCATGTAAGGCAGTTTGCTCAGATAGCGTTTGGCAAGGATGCCCGACACCAGCGTGACCAGGCCTACTGTGAGCACCCAGGGCTGCGTATCGACGATATGGGTGCCAAACTGGATGAGCACCTCATGAAAGTGCGCACCGCGCGATATGTCCAGCCCGAAGAAGTTCTTGATCTGGCTGGTGGCGATCAGTATCGCCGCGCCTGCGGTGAACCCGATGATGACTGTGTGAGAGATGAAATTGACCAGCGCACCCAGTCGCGCAAGCCCCATTGCCAGTTGGATCAGCCCGGCCAGTAAGGTCAGTGTGAGCACCATGCCGATGAATTGCGCGCTACCGGGTTCGGCCAGCGGACTGATGGACGCAAAAACCACAATCGAAATGGCGGTTGTGGGTCCCGATACCAGATGCCAGCTTGAGCCCCACATGGCCCCTACGATGGCCGGCACCATGGCCGCATACAAACCATATTCAGGGGGCAGACCGGCGATGGTCGCAAAGGCCACCGCTTGAGGCAGAACGATCATCGCACCGGTTAGCGCAGCAAGGGCGTCGCTTTTGAAAGTTTGCTGGGTGACGTTGGGCCACCAGCGCAAAAAGGGTAGCAGGCGATAAAGCCAGAGTGGGCAGGCCTTGAGATCGATCACGAAAACTCCAGAAGAATATTACCGAATAATACTATATCCACTTGCCATAAAAGGATTTATGACAGTCAAGAGACGTATTGAGTAGGGTATACGGTTTTATAATGAATATTAAATCCTGCGACAGACAGGGTCCTGATTACAACTCAACCAGAGAGAGCGAGGAAGATGAAAACCACCACGATAGCGCTGTGCGCATCCGTGCTGTTGGTGTTGGCCGTGCCGGTACAGGCAGCGGGCGACCCCAAGGCCGGACAACTGAAAACCTCGATGTGTGCCGGTTGCCACGGCATTCCAGGCTGGCGTACTGCATACCCCAGTGTTTATAGCGTGCCCAAGCTGGGCGGACAACATGCCGATTACATCGTGGCGGCACTCAAGGCCTACAAAAGCGGTGAGCGCAGCCATCCGAGCATGAAAGGGATTGCCGGGAGCTTGACCGAGCAGGACATGGAAGATCTGGCCGCCTATTACGCTTCTTCCTACAGCGGCCCTGCCAACTAACCGAGGACGACACCATGAAAAAAACATTGTTTATCCTCGCGACCGTCGCGTTGGGTTTTTCGCTGCAGGTACACGCCAAGGGTAATTATGAAGCAGGCAAGGCCAAGTCCACCACGTGTGCCGGTTGTCACGGCGCAGATGGGGTAAGCACCGTGCCTTCTTTCCCTAAGTTGGCGGGCCAGCAACGCGATTACCTATACCACTCGCTCATATCCTATAAGTCGGGCAAACGCAGCAATCCCATCATGGCAGGCCAAGTGCAAACCCTGACCGATGAAGACATGTTGGATCTGGCTATGTTCTTCTCCAAACAGAAGGGCCTGGAAGTGAAATATTGAGCAGGCTGTCTTAATCCGACAAAACGGGCGTTGCCATTCAATTGGCAGCGCCCATTTTCTTGGATTATGCATTTTGCAGGTCAAGCGTTGCTGGCGCACACCTGGTTACGTCCGTCCTTCTTGGCTTGATAGAGCGCCTTGTCTGCCGCACTGACCAGCGCATCGATGTCGGCGGTGTCCAATTCGTGCACCGCGACACCGATACTGGCCGTTATGGTTTTCTCAGTGTGTCCGATCAGAATCTGTTTGGCTTCCAGGCTGGCACGCAAACGTTCGGCAGAGTGCATCGCGGCCTTGAGGTCAGTGCTGGGGCAGATAACCAGAAATTCCTCGCCGCCGATGCGGCATACGCTGTCTTCCCGGCGTGCTGATGCGCGCAGCGAATGCGCGGCTTCGCGTAGCACAATATCTCCGCTGGCATGACCAAAAGTGTCATTGATCTGTTTGAAATGGTCGATGTCGACCACCATCACCGATAGCGGCAAGCCGGAGCGGGTAGCTGCGCTCCATGCCTGTGAGAGCAGGTCCATGGCCGAACGACGATTGGGCAGCCCGGTTAACAAATCGGTGAGGGCAGCATTTGCCAGCCGGCGATTGGCAACGGCGAGTTCTGCCGCAGTCTGGCGAAGTTGGGCCCGGTCTTTGGACCATGCATTTTGCAGTTGCACCAGGCGCTGCGCTGAAAGGAGTCGAGCGCGCAGTCCGATGGCGCTGATTGTGCTGGGTGCGTAGGCATCAGCCCCTACTTCGTAAGCACCCGTCCGATGGGCTTCATCGTTGTCGTCCGCCATCAGCACAATGTGCATGCTCTGGCCTTCTTCGGTTGCGCGTAAGGCCTGGCATAAGTCAGAACCATTCAGACGCGGTAAATTCATGTGGGCGAGGATGACATGGGGCAGCACCTCCATTGCCAATGCCAGGGCGGCATTGCCATCATCGGCCGGGTAAACGAAATGCCCGCCTTCTTCAATCAGCAATCCCATGATCCGATGGCGGGTTTGGGCGTTGCCATCTGCAACCAGAATGCGTAATGATGATTCTTTGTTCGAAGAGGACTGTGTGCACTGTGTGAGCTCGGTGAAGGGAGGCAATGAGGCGGTAGGGATGTGAAGCAGTTCGCCCCAGTCACGCCAGCTCGCAATGACTTCGTCAATGAAGAGTCCGGAAGCCTCAAGCGGGATATCGAGTTCGGTTGCCAGTGATATCCATTCCTTGGCTAGTCTGGGGCGTTGATCTGCTTCTGCCAGACCAAGGTCAGCCAGGCGATGCGATAAACGCAACATCAACGTGAAGCTGGCTGAGCGTGAGTCATGTGGGTAACTTGGGGGAATTTCATCCTCATACTGGGCGATGGGATGGGTAAAGGCCTTGGGGATGCCCCAGTCGCCCATGAGCACGTTGCCCAGTTCGGTATGGTCGGTTTCAAGGTGGATGCGCTCATGGGCGCCGAGGGTTTGAATTCCCTCTGCACGAAAGTCGGTCAGTACCGTGTTGTATTCATCCGGATACGCGGTTGCCAGTGCCAGTTGGCCCACCTGTGCCAGCAGGCCACAAATGAACATTTCGTCGGCAGCGGCAACTCTTACGCGCTCGCCCAGCGCCTGCATGGTCAGTCCCATCAGGAGCGAGTGTGACCAGTAGGCTTGATAATCAAATGCGACGCAGGCACCGGAACGGTATTGGTCCAGCAGTGAAAACCCCAGTGCAAGCTGTCGCACAGTAGTCATGCCTTGGCGCGCGACGGCCTCTTGCACCGAGACCACAGGGCGTGCAATGCGCGTAGCGGTGTTGGCGAGTTTGATAAGGCGTCCAGATAAGGCAGGGTCGGTTTGTACGACGCGAGCAATTTCACCCAGGGTCACATTTTCGCGTTGAGACAACTCGAGCACGGCCAAGGCTACCCCTTTGGGGCTGGGTAATTGCGTGCTGATTTCGAGTTGTTCTGCCTGTGTCATCTGTGGTCCTGATTAAGTGCGGCAATACGAATAGCACGGGATCAGGGTCGACCCGGTGCGTGCGCACCCGGCTACGACAGATAACAATCCTGAACGGAGCGATTCCTGTGCCACGCTGCTGTTGTAATTTTTACGGTTGCACAGCCGCCGTTATCAGGGTTATCGACAGGATTACAGCAAAATGAAGACTTGGACGCGTCGATTGTTGTACACAACTAACTATTCAGTTTTTTATTAAGTTGTTGGTCCAGACAGCGCAAGTAGGCAGCTGAATCGAAAGCGGTCTGGTGTCGTTGCACCTGCCAGATCATTTCCCCCAGGCATTCCATGATGGCGTGCTGGGCGTCCATCGCGTCACTATGCTGCTTGATCAACTGTTGGTAGCGCTCACGTATGCCGGGAGGCTGATCCACCGATAACTGCTCGGCAATCGCCAGATGCATGGATAAATGCAGAAAAGGATTGGTTTCACCCGCCTCAGGCAAGTAATCCCGTTCCTGATAACGCTCGGGTTGATCGAGGATGCCATGGTATTCAGGGTGCGCCAGCACCGCATCAAGCGCCGGCTGTTCGGCGCCAGCCAAAGGCTGGCCAGCGCGATATTTTGCCCATACGGCAAAGAAAAACTGGCGAACCTGGTCGCGGCTGGGATTAAACATTGCTCGGGCTAAACATTGCTGGGATTAAACATTTTTATCCTTGTATTCGCACAGGTCAGCAATAAGGCATACACCACATTTGGGTTTGCGCGCCTGACATATATAGCGTCCAAGCAGAATCAGCCAGTGGTGGGCATCGATGCGAAATTCAGCAGGAATGGTCTTCAGCAGCTTTTTCTCCACCTCCAGAACCGTTTTCCCTGGCGCAAGACCGGTGCGGTTGGACACACGAAAAATGTGGGTATCGACCGCCATGGTCGGCTGACCGAACGCGGTATTGAGAATCACATTGGCTGTCTTGCGCCCGACGCCGGGCAGGGCTTCGAGCGCAGCCCGGTCAGCAGGAACTTCGCTGTGGTGCAGGTCGATCAACATTTTGCAGGTGGCAATGAGATGACGGGCTTTGCTTTTGTAGAGTCCGATCGTCCTGATGGTATCGGCCAGCCCGGCTTCGCCCAGTGCGTACAGGGCCTCGGGCGTATGTGCCTTCGGGAATAAACGGCGAGTGGCCAGGTTTACGCCCTTGTCAGTGGACTGTGCCGACAACACCACGGCCACCAGCAGTTCGAAAGGGGTGGCGTATTCAAGTTCAGTGGTGGGGTGGGGGTTGGCTGTACGTAGCCGGCTGAAGATTGCTTGTCGCTTGGCTGGATTCATCTTCTAAGCTGACGCTTCATGCCGCAGCGAGGTGCGCTGAGTGAGCGCGTTGTTCAGCTCGCGCCTTGCTCCAGTTGTGAGCCGCAATCAGCAGACCCAGTGAAATAAAGGCGCCGGGCGGCAGAATCGCCAGCAAAAATCCTTGGTAATTAGGCAGCACGTGTAATACGAATTGTTTGGCCTCTTCGCCAAATACCAGGTTAATCCCGGAGAGCAATGTGCCCTGGCCGGCGAGTTCGCGCATGCTGCCCAGCACCACCAGCACCAATGTCAGCCCCAGACCCATTGCAAAGGCATCGACCATGCTATGCAAGGGGTGGTTTTTGGATGCGAACGCGTCGGCACGCGCCAGCACGATACAGTTGGTGGTGATGAGCGGAATGAAGATGCCCAGCACCAGATACAAGCGATGAACATAAGCATGCATGGCCAGATCGATCACGGTGACCAGCGCAGCGATAATGAGCACAAAAACTGGTATGCGAATTTCATGTGGCACAAAATTGCGCACGCCAGAAACCGCGCCACTGGAAAAGACCATCACCAACATGGTGGCCAGACCGAGTGCCAGCGCGTTCACCAAAGTGGTACTGATCGCCAGCAGCGGACACAAGCCCAGCAATTGCACCAGACCTGCGTTTTGTTTATTGAGGCCATTTTGAAACAGGCTGCGGAATTCAGTGGCCGTCATCATGGGGAATCTCCTTGGCTGGTGTAGTCTTTTCGGTTGCGGGCAGTGCAATGATCGCCTTGCGGTTACGTGCAAAATACTCGAGCGTGCTTCGGACGGCCTTGACCACCGCCCGCGGTGTGATGGTGGCGCCGGCGCGGGCATCAAATGCGCCCCCATCTTTGGCTACCCCCCACAGCTTGTTGGCAGGCTGGTTCATCGACTTGCCAACAAATTGTTCGATCCAAGGACTTTTTTGCCGGTCGACATAGTCGCCGAGTCCGGGCGTTTCACGGTGGCTCGTTACGCGAACGCCGGTGACGCCACCGTTGAGGTCGATGCCGATCAGCAAGTTGATATTTCCACTGTAGCCTTCCGGAGCAATGGCTTCGAGCACCACAGCGGTGATGGCATTGCCACGGCGCGCAACCCACATTGCGGAGGGCTGCTGGGTACCCAGTTGCGAATCGGGTGGGACGCTGCGCTGGCTGGAGAGCAGGTCGTTGTCATACAGCGAATGCGGCAATACCTGGTTTAGCAGCGCCAGTTTGGCGGCTTGCTGGCTGCGCTCAATGCTGGGCTGCGTGCGATTGAAAGTGAACACCAGGAGTGAAGTGGCGACAACGGCGAACGCAAACAGGATGACACCCGTGCGCAAGGCATTGCGTATGGCTGCCTTGATTAACGGGGTCATGCGGATGGTTCCTTGCCGTCGCGCTTGTTACCGCCATAAATGCGCGGTTGGGTCCAGGCATCGATCAAGGGAACGCTCAGGTTCATCAGCAGGATGGCGAAAGCCACGCCGTCCGGGTAACCGCCCCAGGTTCGAATGATGATGGTGAGGAAGCCCGCCCCCAAGCCGAAAATCAGCTTGCCGCGCGGTGTGGTCGCGCCCGACACCGGGTCGGTGGCGATGAAGAAGGCGCCGAGCATTACCGAAGGCGCAAACAGATGAAACCATGGCGCACCGAAGCGTCCGGCATCAAAGAAATGCAGAAAGCCGGCAGTCAACCAGATCCCCGCAAGAAAGGCGAGTGGAACCTGCCAACCGATGATGCGCAGCGCCCAGAGCAATA
>JAAFGW010000149.1 GCA_010365175.1 Sulfuriferula multivorans
CGCTCTTCTGGTTTGATGCGGATATTGAGCGTCTCGCGCTTGGTGTGAGTTGAGTTCAATTCAGTCATGGCCTGATCCTCCGGGGAATCAAAACTGAAGTATACGCGATGACATTGTCATTACAATACTCAGGGTGGAGGCATCCAAAATACTCAAGCCACTGTAAACGCGGGTTCGCTCTTCCTTGAACCTTGAACCTTGAACCTTGCGCCTTAATAAGCGTTCTGGTCGCGCCAGACAACCAGCAGGGTTTTGCCGATAATCACGAGGTCGAACATCAGTGACCAGTTGCGCATGTAGTCGATGTCGTATTGGACACGGGCGCGCATCTTGTCGAGGGTTTCGGTTTCACCGCGCAGGCCGTTGACCTGTGCCCAGCCGGTGATACCGGGCTTGACCTTGTGGCGCAGCATGTAGCCGCTGATCAGCTTGCGATATTGCTCGTTGTGGGCGACGGCATGGGGGCGTGGGCCCACGACGCTCATGCGGCCCTGCAATACGTTGATGAATTGCGGTAGTTCGTCCAGCGAGGAGCGGCGGATAAAGGCGCCAAAGCGGGTGGTGCGGGGATCGCCGCGGCCAGCCTGTTGGATGGTTTCGCCATCATCACACACGCGCATGGAGCGGAATTTGTAGACGAGGATTTCCTGCCCGTCGAGTCCATAGCGGCGCTGTTTGAATATGACAGGGCCGGGGGACGAGAGTTTGACGCCAACAGCCAGCAGCAGCAGCAGTGGCCAGATCAGCAACAAGATTAGGCCGGCAATGACCACATCACTCATGCGCTTGCCTATGCCGCTGACACCGAGGGTGGGCGATTCGGTGAGGGCGACGATGGGCATGCCGCGGATGTGATCGATTCGCGCCTGGATCAGGTCGGAGACAAAGATGTCGGGGACGAAATAGACCGAGGTGGTGGTGTCACGCAGGGCGTCGAGCAGGCTGAGGGTGCGCGGTTGCGAGGCCATGGGCAGGGTGATGTAAACCAGATCAATGCCAACCCGGTTGACGTATTCGGGGATGTCGTCCAGCCGCCCGAGCAACCTTTTGGGGTCGTTAAGTTCGGTTCGCTCGATTGTCCGGTCGTCAAAAAACCCGACCACGTCCACGCCCAACGAGCTGTCATTGGCAATGAGTCCACGTAATTCGGACCCCAGATGTCCTGCACCCACAATGATGGCACGGCGACGGCCACCTTCGAGCAAGAGCAGCCGTGGCAACAGCTTGCGTACTACCCGATGCGCTACGTACATGGTGACTGGGGTGATGAGCATCCACGCCATCACGAGGTCGGGCGGAAAGAAGCCCAGGTAACCCGTGGAATAGCCAAACAACAAGATCAAACCGGACAGGAAAAACCAGGACATGCCCACTTCGTTCCAGAATGAGCGCAGGGTGACCTCGGGCCATTTACCTGGGAAGGTAAGGGTAAAGACAATCAAGGCCAGAAGGGGATAAGGCCCTCTAAAAGGCTCATCGAAATACAGGGTGCACCCAATCAGAACCGCCACCGCCACAAAAGGGTCGAGAAGGATCTTGGTCAGCGATACAACGGAAAGCTGCTGCCTAAACAACCATTGGTTGGGGTTTGTCATCACTCAAATGCATCGTAACGATGCAGTTTTCCTGGTGGCCTGTGGGCAGGCGCGTTATCGAACGATCCGGGCATGTCCAGCCCAGCCATGCTTTGGCGTCATTATCCAACAAATGTACTAGTAAAAACTGCCAGCGTATGAAAACGGCACTTTCGGACGGAACTTAAGGCAGCGTTTTGCACCATGACCTGCTGGCATGCACCCCGCCCCGCACCAAACAAAGCGGCTTCCCGAAGGAAGCCGCTTTTCGTCATGATGCCAGGTTCTCAGACGGTCGCTCGGGCACGACGCGCCATGAAACCGACCAAACCCAGACCGGCCAGCATCATGGCGTAGGTTTGGGCTTCGGGAACAGCCAAGGCAAGGTAACCGTCGGCTGCGAACTTAAAATCGCCGGAAACGACGCTATTCCCCTGAACACTAGTAACCCCGCTCAGGAAAGGCGCGTCGAGGGGACTGCCCAGGCGCAAGGTGAAAATACCCCCCCCTGTGGCAATAGTGTCAGGTTCGTATACTGAAGTGTCGTAGCCCGTTATGGCAATAGAGATGTCAGTTGCACCGAAAATCATGCCCCCGGTAGAAAACGCCGAACCAACGCCGCCAAGAATGGTGCCGGTCATGATGAGGCCACCATCCGAAAAACCGCTATCGGTTGCAAAATTGCGATCCGGGGTGGTATCACGGTAAAGCTTGAACATGCCACCACTATTAACTGAGATGTCAGATGTTGTGGCACTAACCACAGTCACATCCTGCGTGAAGCTGGCGACGACGGTCAGTTCGTAGGTGTTGTCAAGCAAATTGGACCCCGTAACCGGAACGCCAGCCAGTTCATGCTTGGTGACAAAAGTTTGATAATAGCCGTTGAAGCTGGTGGTTGAACCGACCGTGCCTGTCGGTTTCAGCAACACCACGCCAGAGCCGAAATCGTAGGTGCTGAACGGACCAACGACTTCCTCATCGCCCCCTGCGCCCACACCTGCAGTGTAGTCAGCCGTGCCAATCCAGTTGGCGGCGGCATAAGCGGACTGGCCAGCAAAGCCGGAAGCAGCCAATAGCGAGGCCAGCAAAACTTTCTTGTACTTCATAAACTTCTCCTCCAACAACACCAAGCTTATTTGAAGACCATTTCGGGTGTGCCAGAAATGGATGCAGGCAAGTCAAACACCAACTAAACATGACCGGATTTGATCACGCAAGATTTGCGCCTGATGAAAAATATTTCCGCATTCTGTTGATTTCAATACAATCTTTATCTTATCCACGCTATGCAATAAGCTGGATCAATCAAAGTGTAAAGAATTCCGACAAACCCATCGGCTGGTCACCCACGTTTTCACTGCCGGAGATACGCGGTCCGCAACCGAACAGGATTCCCTCGGCTTTGGGTATCCCAAAACAAAACGGCCCCCAAACGGGAGCCGCTTTACGAAAACAACAGTGAACGGTCAGGCTGAAGCGTTGATTCTGCGTCGCGCCATGAAACCGACCAAACCCAGACCGGCCAGCATCATGGCGTAGGTATTGGCCTCGGGAACCGGGGACACGGTCGTGGTGAAAGCAGAAAGCCCGATAAAGTCCTTATATATGGAAGCACTTCCTGAAAATCCGGAGGTGTCGAGTAGATTCGATATCTCAAGACTTACGCTACCGACACTGCCATCCGCCCCACCCCACCCTGTTGCGGGTAGCGTGATGGCTGCTTGCGCTGCCCAGCTACCTGATTCTTCTGTAAATGAACCCGGCGACGCCTCTATTGTTGCAAGAATATGGTTAACCGTTGTGCCTTCCACATCCGTCAGGCCAAATTGGCCCGTCACACCAAGGGGCCCATCGCCAGACCTGCTGTAGCGACCGGTCTCAGACAGACCAAACGCCGTTAACTGATAACCGGGATTGGCCGTCACAGTGACGTAGATCGTGTCTTGGGCGAAAACTGTACCAGAGGTTGTGGCCATAAAGTCGACGGGTGAGAAAACCAAGCCGTCTCCAGATGCAGATAAGGCAGCCGTACCAAACATCCCCAACGCGGATTCGTCAAAGGTGTAGTTGACATAGGTGCCTGTCAACGTTTCTGCATACGCAGCAGTGCCCAGCAAAGCAATAGACAAACCCAATGCAGCCTGAAGTGTCTTCTTATACATACTCATGTTCTCCAACCTCTCTTTATGTTTATATCGTTTTGTTATTGATATTACACATTCACGCTTACGCTTTGTTATTCACAAACGCGCGCCATGGAGTGGAATTCTCACGCGCCGACGCCCAATCAAGACGGCAGCCACCATGCCTATCAACACCAGTGCCACGCTTGAAGGCTCAGGAACAGAAGCCGGGGGAACAGCCGGGCGAGTCATAACCTGGAAACCCGCATAGGTTGTCTGGATAAAACCCAATCCGGGCCCGGATGAACTGGCAAACAAGGTGTTGTCCAGCGAAATAGTCAGGGATTGCGATGCGCCCAGATTCTGGAGTGAAACAGCCCCTGTCAATTCCCACGGGGTCGAACGGCCTATGCTGGCAAGTGGCGAGCCCGGCTGCAAATTGAGCAAAGTCGAAGCTGAATTTTCCTGTTGCACGCTGGCTACGACATTGACCGCCCCGCCATTTCGCAGAAAATAATTGCCCCGCTCGGTAAATGACAAACCGGCAAACGTGTAACCCGAATTAATGGTGAAGGTCAGGTTCAACAAGCCTTGGGTACTGACCTGATTCCCGGACGACAGAGCGGTAAAGGTGTTGGGTTGAAAATAAACCGTGTCCAGCGAGCCTGCCATGAAGCCCTGCTTGTACAGGCCAGTCTGGGTAGATTCATAGGTAACGGTAAAGTGATCGCCATTCAGCACGATAGGCGAGGCTACTGCCACGCTAGCGATAGACAGCAGCCCAAGTACCAAGAAAGCTTTGCGGAGTAGAAACATTTTATTATTCATGGTGAGTTATTATCAATGACATACCAAAGCAAGCTTCGAGCCTGAACACAAACAATATCGCAACCAATTGATCATAAATAACATTCTTGTTGATCGCATGGTTTGTGATTTTTTCCGTTGGCTGACATGTATAAAAATCCGACACGTGCTCGGCGCCACGTTTTCTCAGCGCCACATGTTCTCAGCCCATGGTCAAACTCCAGACTGGATAGCCATAGCAGCAGTGCGCCTGGCTGACCCCGCCATAGAATCAGCTTGAACGCCGCTGCCTAAACAGCCAGCCTTGCTTAATGCCTGGAGGGCCCTCTTCCCGGTGTGCGATGTATGCTAGGCTCCGTATCGTTTTTTGGGAGATTTTAGCGTGGGCATTTTCAAGATTCTGCTGCTGCTTGCAATTGGGTTTGTAGTGTGGGGGCTCATACGTTCCTACCTGCGTTCACTCAACAACCCGCCCTCACCGACAGACAAAAAAGCCGTCGAAACCATGGTGAAATGCGCTCAGTGTGCAGTAAACCTGCCCCGTAGCGAGGCCATTTATTCCGGAGGCGAGTTCTACTGCACCCCCGAACACCAAAAGCTTGGCAAGTCATGAGCCAGGCGGCGCGTCCCATGCCGCTCGCCGCACAAAGCTACTTTGCGTCGCATTGGCGCAGCCTCGATTACTTCAATTTGTATCGATTGTCTCTGGCAATGGCGCTCGTTGTTACTGGGATGCTGTTTAGCGACTCTGATTTATTTCACATCGGCGCAGGGTCGCAATTTCAAAGCGTCGCTTACATCTATCTGATCATTGCTGCGTTTTTTGTCCTGGGCATACGCGCACGCTGGCCCAGTTTTCAATTCCAACTAAGTGCACACATCACAGCCGACATCATTTTTGTGACGCTGATGATGACAACAAGTGACCGCCTGGCTGGCGCCATGGGACTGTTGCTGGTGATTTCCATTGCCTCGGGCGGCTTGGTCGGAAGCGGCCGGTTAACCCTGCTCTACGCCGCGATGGCGTCGATTGCGCTGCTCCTGCAACACAGTTTTAATATTCTCCGGCACGGCCATAATGTGGACGGTTTTTTCCAGATCGGCCTGTTATGTGCTGGCTATTTCGCCATTGGCTGGCTGGCGCACGCGCTCACCCGCCGCGCGCTGCACTCCGAGCAGTTGGCGCAACGACAAGCTGATGAGCTGGCATTACTGAACCGTATCAACGCGGTTGCGATTGATAATTCGCCCAATGGTCTGTTGGCGCTGCAGGAAGATGGCGTTATTCGCCACGCCAACGCCCGCGCACTGGCACTCCTTGGCATTGCCACAGCTGTGAAGCCTGGCGTAACCCGGCTTGATGACTGTTCGCCCGATCTGGCGCGCATTCTGGCGCGCCCGTTTAATCCCGGGTCTGCCATCACCCTGAGCACGCCGGTTACACAACTAAAAGTACGCTGCATCCCCCTTGCCACGTCAGAAAAAAGCCGGGTGCTGGTACTGGAGGATCAAAACCTCGCCGAGCAGGCAGCACAACGACTCAAGCTGGCTGCGCTAGGGCGGCTGACAGCCAACATTGCGCACGAGATTCGCAATCCGCTTTCGGCCATTAGCCATGCGGCTCAACTATTGCTCGAAGAAACGCACGACCCGGTGCAATCCCGTTTGGCTGACATCATTGAAAACAATGCGTGTCGGCTTAACCGGCTGGTGGAAGAGGTCCTGACGCTGAATCGCCGTGACCGCCTCAAGCCGATAGATTTCGACGAAAAAACTCTCGCCTCCTTGCTCGAAGAGCTGCTTCAAACTGAAGAAATCCCGGCAGACGCCGTCATACTCAGCATGAGCGAATCCGTACATTTTCAGTTTGACCCCGATCACCTGCGCCAAATCGTGTGGAACTTGCTGCGCAATGCCTGGCGATTTAGCCACAAGCAGGCCGGAAGCATTCATTTCCGCATGCTGATGCAGGAAGGCCGCGTGCACATTGAAATTCAGGACGATGGGCCCGGCCTGCCCCCAGAGCACCAGGGGAAATTGTTTGAGCCTTTTTTCACCACCGATGCACGGGGAACAGGCCTCGGCCTCTTTCTTGCCCGCGAATTGGCCGAGGCCAACCACGCTGAACTGAGCTTCCTGCCAGGAACACAGGGCGCCTGCTTCCGGCTTGGCCTGAAAGGGAATAACTAATGATCCTAAAAACCGCAGTTGACCGCTCTTAAACTCAAGGAATGCCGCATGAATATTGACTTTCTTGCCTTCGATAGACTTCCCCATTTGGGTGAGAGCGCTACGCACCCGCTGATACGTCTGGTCGTGCCCCACAAGGGGACTCCGATCCACTACGGGCTAAAGCCCGTGTGGAGTCGTATGCGCCTGCCTTTGTCGCTCCTCGTTGCTGGCCCCGGCCAGCCGCCTCGTCGCTTCGCGGCATGCACCCGCCCAA
>JAAFGW010000150.1 GCA_010365175.1 Sulfuriferula multivorans
GGCAAACACCACGACGGGTTTTGTCTTCAAGGCGCGGCAGGCTTGCAGCAAGGCCAGCGTCGCTGCGAAATTGCTGCGCATGCCGAGATCGAAGTCCGCCTCGCATTCACCACTGACAGCCGCTGCAAGATGAAAAACAATAGCGGTATCTTTAGTAACGACTGGGGCTACAGCATCTTTTTCTTCAAGAAGTGCATTCAGGTCACCGGTCAGCGCTGTCACGCGTGCGTCGGCCAGCAGGTCGGCGGGCGGCGCGGCGCGGTCAACCAGGGTGATGCGGGCGATGCTTGCAGGCGGCGCGCCAGCGAGCGACAACTTCCCCTGTGCCAACAGGGTGCGCGCAAGACGCACGCCCAAAAATCCGGCGCCGCCGGTGATCACAATATGACATGTCCCAGTAGGTTGGGCGGATTGCATCAACATGGTTGCTTCCTAAGTAATACTTCAGTTGCCGATATAGGCGGTTTTCACCGTGGTGAAAAACTCTTGCGCATAGCGCCCCTGCTCACGCGAGCCATAGCTCGATCCCTTGCTGCCACCAAACGGCACGTGGTAGTCAACACCCGCAGTCGGCAGGTTGACCATCACCATGCCGGCCTGACTATGGCGCTTGAAGTGAGTCGCGTACTTGAGCGAAGTGGTGGCAATGCCGGCTGACAGGCCATACGGCGTGTTATTGGACTCGACCAGCGCTTCTTCATAGCCCTTGACCCGAATGATGCTGGCCACCGGGCCGAACACTTCTTCGCGGTTGATGCGCATGGCAGCCGTGGTGTCGGTCAAGAGCGCCGGCGCCATGAAGAAACCCTCTGCGCTGCACGTCACGCGCTCGCCACCAGCCACCAGCAATGCCCCTTCAGCCTGCCCGATTTGCACGTAGCTCAGATCCTGCTCGAGCTGGGCCTGCGAAGACACCGGGCCGATGTCGATGCCTGCAGCCAAGGCGTCACCGATCTTGAGGCTCGCCATGCGTTGCTTCATGGCGTCTAAAAACCTGGGGTAAATGCCTTCGGTGACGATCAGCCGGCTCGCTGCCGTGCAGCGCTGGCCGGTAGAGAAGAATGCGCTTTGCACACTGAGCTCGACCGCCTGCGCCAGATCGGCATCGTCCAGGATGACTTGCGGGTTCTTGCCACCCATCTCGAGTTGCACCTTCTTGAGGTTGAGCGCGCATTGCTGGGCAATACGGCCCCCCACACTTTGCGAGCCGGTGAAGCTGATGGCGTTGATGCCGGGATGGTTGACCAGCGGGTCACCGATGACGCTGCCGCGTCCCATGACGAGGTTGAATACGCCAGCGGGGATACCGCTGCGGCTGATGATTTCGGCCAGTGCCCAGGCACAGCCGGGCACCAGATCCGCCGGTTTGAGCACCACACAGTTGCCATAGGCCAGCGCCGGAGCGGTCTTCCAGGCCGGTATGGCAATGGGAAAATTCCACGGGGTGATGAGGCCAATCACGCCCATGGGTTCGCGTGTGATCTCCACACTGACGCCGGAGCGCACCGAGGGCACGATTTCACCGCTCAGGCGCAGGCACTCACCGGCAAAAAACTTGAAAATATTGCCGGCACGGGTCGCCTCACCGATACCTTCGGGCCTGGTTTTGCCTTCTTCGCGCGCCAACAGAGTGCCGAGTTCTTCGCGCCGGGCCAGGATCTCGGTGCCAATCTTGTCAAGCGCATCAGCGCGTGCCTGGATGTTGCCAGTCGACCAGGCCGGGAAAGCGGCTTGGGCCGCCTTGACCGCTGAATCGAGTTGCGCTGCATCGGCCTGCGCGTAGTCACCGATGACATCGGCAATATTGGACGGATTGATGTTGGGGGCGTATTTGGCACCCGCGATCCATTGACCGTTGATCAGGTTATCGTGTTTTTGAATCGTCATGGTTATGCATCCTCGTTCTGTTGAAATTACTTGCCCCAGCGCAGAACCATCGGGTTCAGGCGTTGAGCGGTTTCTATCAGGCCCGCACGGGTAGCGGGGTGCATGGCGGGCCAGGGATGGCGTGGCGCTTCGCAGGCGATCACGCCCCCTTCCTTCATCAAGGCCTTGGCGGTCAAAATGCCGCTCTGGCGATTTTCATAGTTGATCAGGGGCAGCCATTGCTGGTAAATGGCTGTCGCCTCGTCGCGCCTGCCAGCGGCGTAGGCATCAACGATCAGGCGGATGCCGTCGGGGTACCCGCCGCCCGTCATCGCTCCCGTAGCGCCCGCGTCCAGATCGGGCAGGAGTGTGATGGCCTCCTCGCCGTCCCATGGACCTTCGATGGCATCGCCCCCCAGGCGGATCAGTTCGCGCAACTTGGAGGCTGCGCCAGCCGTCTCTATCTTGAAATACGACACCTGCTTGATTTCTTTGGCCATGCGGGCGAGAAAGGCGGCCGACAGGACGGTGCCGCTGGCGGGCGCATCCTGGATCATGATCGGAATGTCGATCGCCTCCGACAGTCCCGCATAAAACTCGTAAATCTTTTCCTCAGGAACGCGGAAGGTCGCCCCATGGTAAGGCGGCATGACCATCACCATGGCGGCACCCATGTCCTGGGCCCGGCGGCTGCGCTGCGCGCACACCTGGGTGCCAAAGTGGGTGGTGGTCACAATCACCGGAACCCGGCCAGCCACATGGGTGAGGATGGTTTGGGTCAGCACCTCACGCTCTTCATCCGAGAGTAAAAACTGCTCGGAGAAGTTGGCCAGGATGCACAGGCCGTCGGAGCCTGCGTCGATCATGAAATCGACGCAGCGCTTTTGGCTTGCAAGATCGAGTTCGCCACTTTCGGTAAACGCAGTGGGCACAACGGGGAATACGCCTTTGTAGCGTGCGTTCTTTAATTGAGTCATAGGGATCGCTCTAAATTATCAGGGTGTTGCCCGGGCCGGTCATCGCACATTTGATCTTTTTTGCTCATTACTGTACTTTCAAAATCACACAAGCGTGACCGATCTGCCACCGAAAGTGACATACGATACTTCACCTAGTGCGAATGCTTGGGCACTTCGGCACCGCGACACCCGACCAGAAAATCAAAATCACAGCCTTCATCGGCCTGCAAAACCCGGTCAATGTAAAGCTGTTGGTAACCGGTCTTGGCTGCGCCTGCGGGCTTGGCCTGCAGTTCGGCTTGACGCTGGGCGATCTCCGCGTCACTGATTTCAAGATCCAGCTTGCCAGCATGGCTGTCGAGCGCGATCCAGTCGCCATCGCGCACAATCGCCAGCGGTCCGCCTGCGGCCGCTTCCGGCGCCACATGCAGAACCACAGTGCCGTAGGCGGTGCCACTCATGCGGGCGTCCGAAATACGCACCATGTCGGTAATCCCCTGCGCCAGCAATTTCGGCGGCAAGCCCATGTTGCCGACCTCCGCCATGCCCGGATAACCCTTGGGTCCGCAATTCTTCATCACCAGCACCGAGTCGGCATCGACCTCCAGATCCGGATCTGCGATGCGGGCCTTATAGTGATCAAAATCTTCGAACACGACGGCTTTGCCGCGGTGTTTCATCAGCGCTGGCGTTGCCGCAGACGGTTTCAGCACTGCGCCGCGCGGCGCCAGATTGCCGCGCAGGATGCACATGCTGCCATCTTCGACCAGCGGTTTTTCGAGTGGCCTGATGACCTCGGCATTGTGGATCGGGGCATCTTGCACATTTTCCCAAATCGACTTGCCGTTGACCGTCAGTGCACTCTTGTGCGGCAGCAGGCCGCCCTCGCCCATCCGGCGCAGCACACCCGGCAGGCCACCGGCGTAATAGAAATCTTCCATCAGGAAACGACCCGACGGCTGCAGATCGACCAGGGTCGGCGTGCCGCGACCGATGTGGGTCCAGTCCTCGAGTTCCAGCGGCACGCCGATGCGCCCGGCAATGGCTTTGAGGTGAATGACGGCATTGGTGGAGCCGCCGATGGCGGCATTGACGCGGATGGCGTTTTCGAACGCCTCGCGGGTCAGCACCTTGGACAGTTTCAGGTCTTCCCACACCATGTCAACGATACGCATGCCCGACATGTGCGCCAGCACGTAGCGGCGCGAATCCACCGCAGGGATCGCGGCGTTATGCGGCAGCGACGTGCCAAGGGCCTCGGCCATGCAGGCCATGGTGGAAGCCGTTCCCATGGTGTTGCAGGTGCCCGCGGAGCGCGACATGCCGGCTTCGGCCGACATGAATTCATGCAGCGTGATTTTCCCCGCCTTGACGGCTTCGTGTAATTGCCACACCACCGTGCCGGAGCCGATGTCACGGCCTTCATGCTTGCCGTTCAGCATCGGGCCGCCGGTGACGACGATGGTCGGAATATCGCAACTGGCGGCGCCCATCAGCAGCGCCGGCGTGGTCTTGTCGCAACCGACCAGCAGCACGACCGCATCCATCGGGTTTCCACGAATCGACTCTTCCACATCCATGCTGGCCAGGTTGCGCGTCAGCATCGCGGTGGGGCGCAAGTTGGATTCGCCGTTGGAAAACACCGGGAATTCGACCGGGAAGCCGCCGGCCTCGGAAATGCCACGCTTCACATGCTCGGCAATTTTGCGAAAGTGGGCATTGCAGGGTGTCAGCTCGGACCAGGTGTTGCAGATGCCGATGATCGGCTTGCCCTGGAATTCATGGTCCGGAATGCCCTGATTTTTCATCCAGCTGCGGTACATGAAGCCGTTCTTGTCGCTGCTGCCGAACCAGGCGGCAGACCGCAACACACGGTTTTTCGAGTTTGACATCTCTTGTCCTTTGATCTGATTGCGATTGGGCCGAATCTTAGGTGCGTGCAAGATGCAAAACAAATGAATAAATAGGAGCAAAGGATACAATTTAATGTATCAATCACCGCAAACTGCCGTCTCGCTCAAGCGTGGCCCCATCCAATGACCCACAGCGCCGATAACACCGTTGACCTTGCGCGACGGGTACGCACCAAGCTCAAAACCCGCCAGATGTTCCTGTTGATCGCCTTGGACGAGGCGCGAAATATTCATCAGGCCGCCCTGGATACCAACATGAGCCAGCCCGCGGCATCGAAGATGCTGAAGGACATCGAAGAGCTCTTTGGCGTGCCATTTTTTGAGCGGCTGCCGCGCGGCATTCGGCCGACGCTGTATGGCGAAACGATGATTCGCCATGTGCGAATGGCACTCGCCAACCTGTCGCAAGGGCAAGATTCGATTGCAACGCTGCAGGCGGGACTGTCGGGACAGGTCAACATCGGTGTGATCATCACATCCTCCATGACGCTGGTGCCACAGGCGATCGCGCGTGCCAAGGATGAGGCCCCGAGGCTTTGCATCGGCGTCGAGGTCGACACCAGCAATGTGCTGGTGGAGAAACTCAAACGCGGACAGCTTGATTTTCTGATCGCGCGAATCCTGGAGCAGGAGGATGAGTCGAGCCTGCTGTACGAGAACCTGTCGGAAGAAACCGATTGCGCGGTGGCGCGCATCGGACACCCCATGCTGGCGCGCGACGACCTCACACTAAAAGATCTGGCCGCCGCCAGTTGGATACTGTCGCCACGCGGCAGCATTCTGCGCCACCTGTTTGACATGATGTTTCGCCGCATTGATCTGGAAACGCCATCAAATGTGGTTGAAACCACTGCGATGTCGGTCATCATGAGCTTGTTGCAGCAAACCGATTTCCTGCATGTGATGCCGCTGGATGTCGCACGTTATTACGTGCAATCAAGCAAGCTGGCGATTCTGCCCATCAAGCTTCCCTGCAAGATGGACAGCTTCGGCATCATCATGCGGCGCAATCATCTTCTGTCACCAGGCGCCAACCTGCTGTTGAAGCATGTGCGAGCCATCGCGGCGGAAATCTATTCAGGCGGAACGGCTTGATAAATTCCGGGGAACAGTGGGGATAGCACGCGACTCCGCTCGGCTACACTTGCGCCGTCAGGAGAGAGTTTTCCCCGTGAAAACCGCCGAAGGCGCATGCAACACCCTGATCGGTGTGCTTAACGCTCAGGCAAAAGGACTGGCAACCGTTTTCCGGCAAGTGCTTGCTGAAAAACGTTCCCTACTGGAGAGAGGCCATTTTCAAAGTGGCCCACCGAAGGAGCAAACCTGCATCGCCAGGTGAATCTCTCAGGTAAAGTGGACAGCAGGGGCAGCGCATGGCTTTCGCCATGAAACATGTTTGCCCCCGGAGAACGCTATGTCCGATACCTCTTCCGCTACCCCGGAAAATCTTCTCAAAACACCGCTGCATGACTTGCATGTTGCGCTTGGCGCGCGCATGGTCCCGTTTGCGGGCTATTCCATGCCGGTGCAATACCCCGCGGGGCTGATGGCCGAGCATCACCACACGCGACAGGCCGCCGGTCTGTTTGACGTGTCCCACATGGGCCAATTGCGCCTGGTCGGCCCGGATTCAGCGGCCGCGCTCGAAACCCTGATACCCGTTGATGTCATCGATCTGCCCGTCGGCAAGCAGCGCTACGGCTTGCTGCTCAATGACGAGGGCGGCATCATCGATGACCTGATGTTTTTCAACCGGGACTACGCCAATCACGCCAACGGCGGCGATATTTTCATCATCGTCAACGGCGCCTGCAAGGTGGGCGATATCGCCCATATCCAGCAAAAAATCGGCACCCGCTGTGAAGTCATTCCCATGCCTGAGAGGGCGCTGCTGGCGCTGCAGGGGCCACAGGCCGTCACTGCGCTGCAGCGCCTGGCACCCGGCGTTGAAAAACTGGTGTTCATGAGCGGCGGGCGCTTTACGGTGGCGGGCTGCGACTGTTTCCTCACCCGCAGCGGCTACACCGGCGAAGACGGTTTCGAGATTTCCGTGCAGGCCTCGCAGGCCGACACCCTGGCTAGAGCCCTGCTGGCGCAGCCCGAGGTCAAACCGGTCGGACTGGGTGCCCGCAACTCGCTCCGGCTGGAAGCCGGCCTGTGCCTGTATGGCAATGACATCGACACCACCACCACGCCGGTGGAA
>JAAFGW010000151.1 GCA_010365175.1 Sulfuriferula multivorans
CCGTGATCGCCTGCCCATTCATGCCCTGTTTGCCACCGGTGCGGTGCACCATGCATTGATTGCCGCCGGCCTGCGCTGCAACGCCAACATTGTGGTGGAAACCGGCACCGTGCGCGACCCGCACCATTACGCTTGCCTGATCGGCTATGGCGCAACGGCGGTATACCCCTATCTGGCGTATCAAATCATTGGCGAATTCGTCAAAACCGGCGAGATCAAACCCAGCTTCGACAAAGCGCTGTCCAATTTCCGCAAGGGCATGGACAAGGGCCTGTACAAGGTCCTCTCGAAGATGGGCATATCGCTGGTGGCGAGCTACCGAGGTGCGCAACTGTTCGAGGGCGTCGGTCTGAACGAAGAAGTCGTCGAGCTGTGTCTGAAAGGCACGGTGTCGCGCATCTCCGGCGCCAACTTCGAAGATTTCGAGTCCGACCAGAAGCTGCTGCACAAGAACGCATTCAATCCACTGCGCCCGTTGCCGGCCGGCGGCCTGCTCAAGTTCATGTTCGGCGAGGAATTCCACGCCTACAACCCGGACGTGGTGCAGCAACTGCAAAAAGCCGTGCAATCGGGCGACTATGCCGAGTTCAAGAAATACTCCGAACTCGTCAACACCCGCCCGGTGGCGATGCTGCGCGACCTGATGACGCTGAAAACCGGCGCCGCACCGATCTCGCTGGACAGCGTCGAGCCGCTCGAAGCCATTCTCAAGCGCTTTGACTCCGCTGGCATGTCGCTGGGCGCGCTGTCGCCCGAAGCGCACGAAGCACTGGCCGAAGGCATGAACCGCATCGGCGGCCGCTCCAACTCGGGTGAAGGCGGCGAAGACCCCAAGCGCTACGGCACCTCCAAGACCTCCAAGATCAAGCAGGTTGCCTCTGGCCGTTTCGGCGTGACGGCAACCTATCTGGTCAATGCCGAAGTGCTGCAGATCAAGATCGCGCAGGGCGCCAAGCCCGGCGAGGGTGGACAACTGCCTGGCGACAAGGTGTCGGTCATGATCGCCGGCCTGCGTCACACCAAGCCCGGCACGCCGCTGATTTCGCCGCCGCCGCACCACGACATTTATTCGATCGAAGACCTGGCACAGCTGATTTTTGACCTCAAGCAGGTCAATCCGGATGCACTGGTATCGGTGAAACTGGTGGCCGAGCCCGGCGTCGGCACCATCGCTGCTGGCGTAGCCAAAGCCTATGCCGACCTCATCACCATTTCCGGTTACGACGGCGGTACTGGTGCCAGCCCGCTTGCCAGCGTGAAATACGCCGGCTCGCCATGGGAGCTCGGTCTTTCCGAAGCGCAGCAGGTATTGCGCGCGAATGGTTTGCGGGGACGCGTGCGGGTCCAGACCGACGGCGGCCTCAAGACTGGTCTCGACGTCATCAAGGCGGCGATTCTGGGTGCGGAATCCTTCGGCTTCGGTACCGGCCCGATGGTCGCACTGGGATGCAAATATCTCCGCATCTGCCATCTGAACAACTGCGCCACCGGCGTGGCGACGCAGAACGAAACCCTGCGCCGCGACCATTTCATCGGTCTGCCCGACATGGTGGTGAACTACTTCAAGTTCGTCGCCGAAGAAACGCGCGAATTGATGGCCTCGCTGGGAATCCGCAATCTTACCGATCTGATCGGCCGTACCGATCTACTGGATATTTCGAAGGGTGATACACCCCGTCAAGGCCGCCTCAATCTCGATGCGCTGCTTTCGCAAGGCACGATTCCTGCGGACGCCCCACGATTTTCGCAACAGGAACGTAACCCCTCGTTCGACAAGGGCGAGCTGGCCGAGAAAATGGTGGCGGATGCCCTGTCTGCAATCAAGGCCGGCACCCCGATCGAACTCAGCTACACGGTGAGAAACGTCAACCGCTCAATCGGCGCCCGCCTGTCGGGCGAAATCGCCAAGGCACATGGTGGCAACGGCTTGCCGGATGACACCCTGCGCATCAACCTGACCGGTTCCGCCGGCCAGAGCTTTGGCGTGTGGAATCACAAGGGCCTGACACTCACGCTGGAAGGCGACGCCAACGACTACGTCGGCAAGGGCATGGGCGGTGGACGCGTGGTGATTTACCCGCCGCGCACCGCGACCTTTGAGGCGCACCGCAACACGCTGATCGGCAACACCTGTTTGTATGGCGCCACCGGCGGCGAACTCTACGCGGCAGGCATCGGCGGCGAGCGCTTCGGCGTGCGCAACTCCGGCGCGCTTGCCGTTGTGGAAGGCATCGGCGACCACGGCTGCGAATACATGACCGGCGGCGTGATCATCGTGCTGAGTCGCACCGGCCTCAACTTCGGTGCCGGCATGAGCGGCGGCATGGCTTTTGTGGTCGATGACGCAGGTGATTTCATGTCGAAAACCAACAAGGAAATGGTCGAGCTGACGCGCATTACCAGCGACGAAACCGAGCCCTTCCGCCAGTTTCTCAAGGCGCAGATCGAACGCCATGTCACCTTGACGGGAAGCGCGCACGCCCAGGCGTTGCTGGCCGATTTCGATGCCACGCTGGCCAAGGTCTGGCTGATCAAACCCAAGCGTATTTCAATTGAAGATCTGGTCGAGGACATTCCCGGCCAGAAACGTGAAGCAGTGAGTGCATAACAATGGGTGACGTTTTCCAGTTTTTGAAGCAGGCACGGCGCGACGGCGAAAAGACCGATGCGGCAGTACGCAAACACGAGTTTCGGGAAATCTACGCGCCTATGGACGCCGGGCACGCGCAGGAGCAGTCCGGTCGCTGCCTGGAATGCGGCAACCCGTATTGTGAGTGGAAGTGTCCGGTGCACAACTACATCCCCAACTGGCTCAAGCTGGTGGAAGAAGGTCGATTGTTTGAGGCTGCAGAATTGTCGCATCAGACCAATTCACTGCCCGAAGTGTGCGGCCGCGTCTGTCCACAGGACCGTCTGTGCGAAGGCGCCTGCACGCTGAACGACGGCTTCGGCGCCGTCACCATCGGCCAGGTCGAGAAATACATTTCCGAAGAAGCCTTCAAGGCCGGCTGGCGTCCCGACATGAGCCAGGTGGTACCGACCGGCAAGAAGGTCGCCATCATCGGTGCCGGTCCTGCAGGCCTGGGGTGCGCCGACGTGCTGGCACGCAGCGGCGTAACGCCGGTGGTGTTCGACCGCTACGACGAGATCGGTGGTCTCTTGACCTTCGGCATCCCCGAATTCAAGATGGAAAAATGGGTGATGACACGCCGCCGCGAAGTGCTGGAAGGCATGGGCGTCGAGTTCCGCCTCAATACCGACATCGGCAAAGACGTGTCGATGCAGACGCTGCTCGACGACTACGATGCCGTGTTCATGGGCATGGGCACCTACACCTACATGAAGGGCGGCTTCCCCGGTGAAGACCTACCCGGCGTGCTGGAAGCGCTACCCTTCCTGATTTCCAACGTGCGAAAATGTCTCGATCTGGCCAAACCCGACGAGGTTTACCAGGACACGAAAGGCCTGCGCGTCGTGGTGCTGGGCGGCGGTGACACCGCGATGGACTGCAACCGTACCTCGATCCGCCAGGGTGCCGAGTCGGTCAAGTGTGCTTACCGCCGCGACGAAGCAAACATGCCCGGATCCAAGCGCGAAGTCGGCAATGCCAAGGAAGAGGGCGTGCAGTTCCTGTGGAATCGTCAGCCGGTCGAGATCGTTGGCAATGGCAAGGTCGAAGGTGTCAAGCTCGTCACGACCGAACTCGGCCCACCCGACGCGCGCGGTCGCCGCACCCCGGTGGTCATTCCGGGCTCCGAGGAAATCATTCCGGCTGATCGCGTGATTGTCGCTTTTGGATTCCGTCCCAGCCCGCAGCCGTGGTTCGAACAGCATCAAATCGCAATCGACCAAGGAGGCCGCGTCATCGCCAAGGGCCAGCCGCACACGTTCCAGACCGCCAACCCGAAGATCTTCGCCGGTGGCGACATGGTTCGCGGCTCCGACCTGGTGGTCACCGCAGTGTATGAAGGACGCGAAGCTGCAAAAGGCATACTGGGCTATCTCGACCTGCTGTAACCCGCCAACTGCGTATCGGCGATCATCGCCCCTACGCAGCTCACCGAGAGGGGAATGCTAAAGCCATGCCACCGATTTTTGCGCGGATGATGCCTGGCCCCTACTACCCCCGCTCGTTCACCATCCTGGTCATTGTGGCCATGGGTGTACTGACCGTCCCGCTCGCCAGTGGTTTGATCAACGCAATACACATTCTGCAAGGGGTGGTCGACACCCAACGCCAGTTCACCCGCTCCAGCCTCGCCATCACACGTGACGTGCGACAGGTGGTCGAGTCGATTAACGAGTGGCAGCGCGCTGCAGGGCAATACCATTTACTGCAGGATGCGGACTTTACCTCCACGCTTCAAATGCGCTACGAGGATCTGCGTGCGCAACTCAAAAGTCTCGATACGCTCCTTGTCGACACGCCTTCCCGCGTCACCCTGACGCGGCTTGAAACGCGCAGTCGGGCGCTATATCCCCAGCTCAAACCCGGCACGTTCCTTAACAGCACGCAATTCCAAACGCTTAACCCCAGCTTCGACGTTCTCCACCAATCAGCGCGCACCCTGCTATCGCAGTCCGACGCAGCGGTGCAACAGGAACTGCTGACGCTTGAAACCCAGGTCAAATCCACCCGCCAGCGCCTCATTGTGCTGGCGCTGGCGCTGATTCCGTTGACGCTGTTACTCGCCACGGTCTTTTCCTGGATGATCAACCGACCGATCAAGCAGCTCAAGGCTTCGATCCGGCAGTTGGGGCAGGCCAATCTGGATCCCTTGCCGGCCATCAGCGGGCCGCAAGACATGATCGAGCTTGGCCGTGAAATAGACTGGTTGCGGCAGCGATTACAAGCGCTAGAAGAACAGAAGCTGCGTTTTCTGCGCCATGTCTCGCATGAGCTGAAAACGCCGCTCGCCTCCCTGCGTGAGGGTGTCGGCCTTCTCGGCGATGAACTTGCGGGTAACCTGAATACGGGCCAGCGCAGTATTGTAGAAATCATGGACAGCAGCAGCCGTGAATTGCAGCGCCGCATCGAAGACCTGCTGCGGTACAGCAATCTGGTACGGGACGACGCGCAGCCTCCGGCTACGCCACAATCACTTCCCGATGCCCTCACGGCTGTGCTGGCACGGCACCAGTTACCGTTGAACGCACGTCATATTCAGGTCGATACTCAAATCGCAGCCACCACCCTCCATGTTGATCGCAGTCAGCTGGAAACCATCCTCGACAACCTGCTGTCGAACGCGATCAAATTCAGCCCTCAAGATGGCTGCATCCTGGTGGACAGCGCTCTGGTCGACGGCTCCGTTACGCTATGGGTATGCGATCAGGGTCGAGGCATCCCGGTAGCCGAACAAAGCCAAATATTCGAACCTTTCTTTCAAGGCGCACACCAACCCGACAGCGCGATCAAGGGCAGTGGGTTAGGCTTGTCGATCGTGCGTGAATATTTGCTGGATGCCGGTGGCCAAATCGAAGTCGTCGAGCGTCCCCCCTGGACAACCTGTTTCCGCTTAACCTGGCCCGCGCCACCATGAAACTCAACTCCGGATTGCTTGCAGGTCTTTCACTGATGCTAAGTGCCTGCACGCTCCCTCCCGAATCGCCCACTCCACGCGTGCGCCAGGCCGAACCTGCCACGTTTTCATTGATCAACGAGTTGGCACGCGTATCAAGCTTGTCTGCCGAGCAGCGCCGGCGTGAGTTGGCCGATCTGGACGGCGCCCGCATGAACGACAGTCGACGGTTTCAGCTGGCTGCCCTGCTCGAGCGCGACGACAGCGTGGAAGCGCTCGAACGCAGCCTGAAAACACTGGCCGCCATCAACGAGGAAGATGCGCGCTCACAATCCTTGGTTGATCTGATGAAAAAATCGCTCAAGGCGCGTATCGAAACCAAGCAACTCACCACGCGTAATGCAGAATTGCAGGACAAACTCGACCAGATCAAAGCCCTGGAAAAATCCTTGCAGCAACGCAACGCGCCACTCAAAACCCCATGAAAAAACCGCAGATCTTGCTGGTGGATGACGATGCAGGCTTACGCAAGCTGATCACTCTGCGTCTGGAGGCCAACGGATTCCGGGTCGAGGCAGTCGATAGCGGCGAAGCTGCATTGGGTCAGCTCGCGGTCGCCCGTCCGGAAGCCGTGTTGACTGACATGCAAATGAACGGCATGGACGGCATGGCGCTGTTCAATGCCATCCATGCACGCGACCCCTCGTTGCCCGTGATTGTGCTCACCGCGCACGGCACGATTCCCGATGCGGTTGCAGCGACCCAGCGCGGACTATTCGGCTACCTGACCAAACCCTACGATGCCCCCACTCTGATTGAGTTGCTGAAGCGCGCCACCCGGCTGGCGGGCAGCAGTCCCGATGCCATAGACAACAGCTGGCGCGACGAAATCGTTACCGCCAGCCCGGTCATGGACACCCTGTTGGCGGAAGCTCGGCTGGCCGCACAGAGCGACGCCGCATTGCTGATCCAGGGCGAGTCAGGCACCGGCAAAGAACTGCTGGCGCACGCAATTCACCGTGCCAGTCCACGCCATGCCAAGCCGTTCGTCGCGATCAACTGCGGGGCGATCCCGGCCGAGCTGCTCGAATCCGAGCTGTTTGGCCATGTAAAAGGCGCCTTTACTGGCGCCGGGCGTGACCATCCCGGCCTGTTTCTGAGCGCGCAGGGCGGTACCGTATTTCTCGACGAGATCGGCGACATGCCCGCTGCGCTGCAGGTCAAGCTGCTGCGGGTGCTGCAGGAATGCGAAGTGCGGTCGGTCGGGTCGACCGAGACGCGCGCGGTCGACGTGCGCATCCTGTCCGCCACCCATCGCAACCTGGAAGAAGCCATTGCCACAAGCGCCTTCCGCGAAGACCTGTATTACCGCCTGAACGTGGTCAACCTGATGCTGCCGCCGCTGCGCGAGCGG
>JAAFGW010000152.1 GCA_010365175.1 Sulfuriferula multivorans
TACTCACGCTGCGCCCTCCTGTGTCAACATCACTCCCATTCCAGCGCCCCCTTCATCCACTCATAGATGAAACCGACCACCAGAATGCCGAGAAATACCATCATGGCGACAAAACCAGCCAATCCGATCTCTTCCAGCACAATGGCCCAAGGAAAAAGAAAAGCGATTTCCAGATCGAACAAGATAAAGAGAATAGCAACCAGGTAGTAACGCACGTCGAATTTCATGCGCGCGTCTTCAAACGCTTCGAAGCCGCATTCGTATGGGGAGAGCTTTTCGCTGTCCGGGCGATTCGGGGCCAACAGGCTGCCCGCAATAATCGGACCGATCCCGAAAGCCAGACCGACCAGAATGAACAATAGAATTGGGAGGTAGTTCTCCAGCACTGGGTTCCTCCGTCCAAGCCTTAGCTTAGGCTATTGAATAATTATGGACTGAGTGTATTAGCGCAGAGCATCGGCTGTCAAGCCGAAATTTTGTATTTTTTCCTTGATAATCAAAAGCTTATTCGATAGTGAATGCTAATGAATCAATCAGGAAAACTGATGGTGCCGACGGCGAGACTCGAACTCGCACAACCTAAGTCACTACCCCCTCAAGATAGCGTGTCTACCAATTCCACCACGTCGGCCAAAGCGCTTTAACACCTTGAATAGCTGGACGCATTGCGCCCTGCCATGTATTACTTTTACTGCGGATTTACTGCGGGATATCGCTTGCTTTTGAGCCGGCGTTCTGACCCGGAACCTGTTGCTGAGGCGCTGCAGGTTGCGTTGTTGATGTCACGGGTACCGTCGTCCGATCCAGCACACTCTTCGATTCATGCTCCTGAAGGCCAAAATAAGCCAGGGTCAAGCTGGTCATAAAGAACAGCGTCGCCAGAACAGCGGTACTATGGCTCAGAAAATTGGCCGAACCGGTTGAGCCAAACAGACTTCCCGCCGAACCACCGCCAAATGCCGCGCCCATGTCAGCGCCTTTTCCGTGTTGCAGCAATACCAGCGCAATCAACGAAACGGCAACAATAATATGAACAATCCAAACCAATGATTCCATAATTTTGACTCTTACTCTTACTCGGTTTGACTCTTACTTGGCAGCTGCCCGGCAAATAGCCACAAATTCTTCGACAACTAAAGACGCCCCGCCAATCAGGCCGCCATCAATATCCGGCTTAGCCATTAATTCTGACGCATTCGCGGCTTTTACGCTACCCCCATATTGGATCACCAACTGATCTGCTATGGCCACATCCAGCGCCGCAATTTTGTGGCGGATGAAAGCGTGCACGGCCTGTGCCTGTTCGGGGGAAGCCGTTTTTCCGGTGCCAATGGCCCACACGGGTTCATACGCAACCACCGCATTCGCCAGTGAAGCAACGCCAGCCGCGTTGATCACGGCATCAAGCTGACGCGCAACCACTGCTTCGGTTACGCCTGACTCACGCTCATCCAGCGATTCACCCACGCACAGAATAGGTTTCAAGCCTGCGGCTTGGGCAGCCATGTATTTGTTCGCTACCAGCGCATCGGACTCACCGTACAGGCTGCGTCTCTCTGAGTGCCCGACGATCACGTACGTGCAACCAAAATCGAGCAGCATGGCAGCCGACACTTCACCAGTGAATGCGCCCTTGGCTTGCTCCGACAGATTCTGAGCACCCCAGGCGACCGAAGAGCCGGCAAGCGCGGCTTGCACCTGTGCAAGATAGGGAAACGGTACACACACCACGGCATCAATACCTGCCAATGCGGGCTTGAGTGCGGCCAGCAACGCGGAATTTTCCGCCAGGCTGCCGTGCATTTTCCAGTTTCCGGCTACGAGCTTTTTGCGCATGGGGGAGTCTGCCAAACAAAAGTTCGCGATGGTAAGCGTAACGCGCATGGTGGTCAACCGCCATGCGCGTTACGCTCGAGAGAAATCAGCCAAAACGACCCGTAATGTAGTCTTCCGTCTGTTTCTTGCCCGGGCGCATGAAGATGGTTCCGGTTTCATTGAATTCGATAAGTTCACCGAGATACATGAACGCGGTGAAGTCCGATATCCGCGCAGCCTGCTGCATGTTGTGGGTCACGATGGCGATGGTGTAATCGCTCTTCAACTCGTTGATGAGTTCTTCAATCTTTGCGGTAGAAATAGGGTCGAGTGCCGAAGTCGGCTCGTCGAGCAGCACGATTTCAGGCTTGACTGCTACCGCACGCGCTATGCACAGACGCTGCTGCTGGCCACCGGACAGTGACAATCCGTTCTGCTGTAATTTATCCTTCACTTCACCCCACAGCGCGGCCTTTTTAAGCGCCCACTCGACTCGATCATCCATCGCGCTCTTCGACATGCGTTCATACAGCCGAACACCGAAGGCAATATTTTCGTAAATCGTCATGGGGAATGGCGTCGGCTTCTGGAACACCATTCCGATCTTGGCACGCACCAGATTCACATCCTGAGTCTTGTCGAGCAGATTCTTACCGTGAAACAGAATATTGCCTTCTGCACGCTGACCGGGATAGAGGTCATACATCCGGTTAAACGTGCGCAACAACGTGGATTTCCCACAGCCGGAAGGCCCAATAAAAGCGGTTACTTTTTTATGCGCAACGTCAAACGTAACGTCATTCAGACCTTTGAAATCGCCATAGAAAAAATTCAGGTTGCGAACCTGCAAGGCAGCATTTTCGCCGCTGGGTATGGCTTGATCGGACATCGTAAAGCTCCGGAGAAATTAACGTTTATATTTGTTTCGGAAAGCGACGCGGACGCCAATGTTAACCGCCAGCACCACAAGGGCAATCAAGAGTGCGCCACCCCATGCCAGATTGACCCAATTGTCATACGGGCTTAGCGCAAACTGGTAAATCACCACCGGCAAATTGCCCATGGGTTCAGCCATATTGGTACTGAAAAACTGGTTGTTGAGCGCAGTGAATAACAACGGTGCGGTCTCGCCCGTGATGCGTGCCATGGCAAGAAGTACGCCGGTTGCAACACCGGATTTAACTGCACGCAGCGTGATTTTGAGCGACACCTGCCAACGTGGCGCACCAACAGCGAACGCAGCCTCGCGCAAACTCGTCGGCACCAATTTCAACATGTTTTCGGTGGTTCGAACCACCACCGGAATAGCAATCAGGGCAAGTGCCAGCGACCCTGCCCAGCCGGAAAATCCACCCGTGGTCACCACAAACAAAGCATATACAAACAATCCAATGACGATGGACGGCGCCGACAGCATGATGTCAGTCATGAACCTGGTGAACGATGCAAACTTCGATACACGCCCATATTCGGCCAAATAAATCCCGGCCAAAATACCAATCGGCGTAGAAATCAGCATTGAAAAGAACAGGATCAATCCGCTGCCAACAATGGCATTGCGTAGGCCACCACCGTCGGTTCCCGGTGCAGGTGTGTCTTGGGTAAACAGATCCCAGCTCAATGCAGCAAAGCCCTTGGAGAACAGTGTCCACAAGATCCACAGTAGCGCGATCAGCCCCAAGCTCATCGCGATCATGGACAGGGTAATCCCAATACGATTGACCCAGATACGGCGGTTATAGAGGTTCATAGGGGCGCCTTACAAACCTTCTGAGCCCATGCTGCGGCTAATAAGCCAGCGCGAAATCGCCAGCACGACAAAGGTGAGGATGAACAGCACCAGGCCCAGTTCGAACAGGGACGCAATGTGTAATCCGGGGTCGGCCTCACCAAATTCGTTTGCCAGGGTTGAGGCAATGGAAGTGCCCGGCGCAAACAGGCTGCCGTTGATGCGGTTGGCATTGCCAATCACGAAGGTGACTGCCATGGTCTCGCCCAATGCGCGACCCAGTCCCAACATGATTCCGCCAATTACGCCCACCCGGGTGTAGGGCAGCACCACGCTACGCACCACTTCCCAGGTGGTGCAGCCAACGCTGTAGGCGGATTCCCTGAGTTCATTCGGCACCGTCTCGAACACATCGCGCATGACGGATGCAATAAAGGGAATGACCATCATAGACAGCACGATGCTGGCAGTGAGAATGCCAACCCCGATGGGTGGTCCAGAAAACCAGCTGCCGATCACAGGCACATCACCCAACAGAGCCTGCAAGGGCGGCTGGATGTATTCGGCGAACAGCGGCGCAAACACAAACAGGCCCCAGATGCCATACACAATGGACGGAATACCCGCCAGCAACTCAATTGCCGTACCCAAGGGACGGCGCAACCAGACCGGGCAGATTTCAGTTAAAAACAGGGCAATGCCAAAACTGATCGGCACCGCAATCAACAACGCCAGAACCGACGTCACTACCGTGCCATAAATAGCAGCCAGTGCCCCATATTCGTCGTCCGGCACACTCCAGATATTGGTCCACAAAAAAGAGGGGCCAAATCCTTTGATGCTGGGCCAGGCTTCGATGGTGAGCGACACAAGGATGCCCACCAATGCCGCCAGGACGACAAATGCGAACAGCTGGGTGGCATGATGAAAAAGTTTGTCTTGCAGCCAGAACTTTCGGACCTGTTGGGCATGCAGATCTGATCCGGCGGGGGCGCTGGGCTCGCTCAAAATTGTGTGCCTATCGGTTTGGTTTTTTATCTACAAAAGCAGCCGCCTATTGTGGCAGCTGCTTTTGTAGAGCGCCCGAGACAACTCACTGTCTCGGGCTAATGATCAGGTCAGTCCTGACACCTTACTTGATGTTCTTCATTTCTGCTTCAACCATCTTCACAACATTGGCCGGCAGCGCAACAAAGCCCAGTTCTTCAGCCATTTTCTGGCCATTGTTCAAAGACCACGTGAAGAAGTTGACCACGTCTCTTTGCTTGGCTGCATCCGCGCCTTTTTCATACGCCAGCACGTAGGTGGCCGAAGTAATGGGCCAAGCATTTTTGTGCGCCTGATCCAGCAGGTCAGGCGCCATGCCCTTGACCTTGAAGTTGGCGCCGGCAGCAGCGTCCGCCACGGCATCCTGGTTTGGCACGATGTAGTTACCGGCACGGTTCTTCAGCGCCACAAAATTCATGTTGTTTTTCATTGCGTCAGCGATATCCACGTAGCCAATCGCGCCCTTGATCTTCTGCACGTTGGCCGCCACTCCCGGATTACCCTTGCCGCCTACCGCATTGGAAGGCCAGTTGACCGTTTTCCCGGCGCCGACATCACGCTGGAAAGCCATCGACTGCTTGGCCAGATAGTGGGTGAAAACGTGGGTGGTGCCGGAACCGTCCGAGCGATTCGCCACGGTAATAGCCAGATCCGGAAGAGCGACGCCCGGATTCAGTCTGGCGATAGCGGGATCGTTCCATTTGGCAATCGCGCCACGAAAGATATTGGCGGCGGTGTTTCCGTCCAGCTTCAGTTTGCCGGAATCAATACCCGGGACATTAATGACAATGGTTACGCCCCCCATCACGGTAGGGACCTGGACCAGATTGCCTGCATCCAGTTCTGCCTCTTCGAGCGGCGCATCAGTGCCGCCAAAATCGACGGTCTTGGCCTTGATCTGCTTGATGCCGCCAGACGAACCGATACCCTGGTAGTTGACCTTGTTGCCGGTCGCCGCCTGATAAGCCTCTGCCCATTTGGTATAAACGGCGTAGGGGAAAGTCGCGCCCGCACCGGTGATGTCAGCGGCCAGGGCGCTAACCGAGAAAACCAAACCCGCAGCTGTAGCTACAGTGCCTAGAACCATTTTGTTGAAAGTATGCATATTCGATCTCCGGTGTAAATAGACGTTGCCTCAGGGGCGACATCGACATACTAACGGGCGAATATTACAGTTTTATTTTAGGTCAGGAAATTAACCCGCACGTTTCATAAATTCGCGTGATGATCGCGCAGGGTTTTGTTTTGTAGGGGAATTTTGAGAAGGAGCGGCGTAGTTATTCATACGCCCGACGGAACAAAATTTCCATACGAAACAAAAGGCCAGCGAGGGCACGCGTTAATTTATGAAACGTGCGGGTTAAGCACCCGCAGCAGACACCCTCACGGCTACGGCAATTTTCTCTGCTGTTTCACGAACGAGCACGGCGTCCCTGCCCTCAACCATCACCCTTATCAACGGCTCTGTTCCCGACGCACGCAGAACAACCCGGCCTGTGCCATTAAGGACTGCTTCCGCTTCTGCGGCCGAAGCGCCTACTTCAGGCGAGGCATCCAGTTTGAAGCCTTTGTTTACCGGCACGTTGATCATGACTTGGGGGTAGGTTTCAAGATCGGTCGTACACGCATCAAGTGTTTCTCCAGTTTCACGTAGCGCACGAAGCACCTGTAGCGCTGACACGATGCCATCTCCGGTCGTGTGCTTGTCCAGACACAATATATGACCCGAGGTTTCACCACCGAGCGTCCACCCATTGGCATGCAGGCGTTCCATCACATAGCGATCCCCTACTTTGGCGCGTTCAAAAGGAATATCAATCCGTCCGAGCGCATGCTCAGTCCCCAGATTGGTCATCAGGGTACCCACCACGCCCCCTTTCATGTAGCCAGTCTGGATGCGGTGGCGTGCAATTACATACACCAGCTCGTCGCCGTCATAAATCCGGCCCTGAGCATCGGACATCATCAATCGATCACCGTCGCCGTCCAGTGAAATACCCAGATCCGCCCGATGTTCGCGCACCGCGTCAGAAAGCGACTTGGTGTAAGTTGCTCCGCATTGGTCGTTGATATTAAAGCCGTTCGGTGCATTGCCAATCGCAATGACCTCTGCACCCAATTCATGCAGAACGTGCGGCGCGATATGATAAGTCGCACCATGTGCGCAATCCACTACGATGCGCATCCCGCGCAGATCGAGGTGGTTGGGGAAGGTGCTTTTGCAGAACTCGATATAACGCGCCGCCGCATCTTCAATCCGGCGCGCACGCCCCAGCTGACGTGCCTCGACAGTAACTATGGGAAAATCCAGCCG
>JAAFGW010000153.1 GCA_010365175.1 Sulfuriferula multivorans
CCGACAGGCTGCTAGGTTGTCCATGCCGCAGGACTTGACGAATGCGCAACTGAAGGCGATCTGGCGGCAAGGGCAGATTCCTGTCATTTTTAAGCGCAGCAGGCCGCTTCCCGTGTTGGTGCGGGTGCCATTTGACAAAGCTAATTTTGAGTGGCTTCGAGATGATCGCCGGAATAAGCCAGAGTGGAATCCCCAATTTAAGGCATGGGAGATACCGACGTCCTGGTTCGACAGTGTCATCAAACTCTCGCTCAGACGTTACCGCGAGGCATACGCGATACAGCTGCTCCGTGAGCAGCAAAAATGCGCGCATGCATGTTGGAACGCTGAAGGATTTCACTGTGAGTGTTCGTGCATGGGAGAAAACCATGGAGGAGGACATCCCGCAGGACGTTGGTATGAGGTGTCCGAAACTTTTGCCGTGTCTTGGGGTGTCCAGCGCTACTCTTGTCGACGCCTGAGAGTCAAATAGGACCGCGCTTCAATAAAGCAGCAGACTTGGTACTTCCCCTAGGAAGGCCAGATTCACCCCACGACCTGTCAAATAAAGTGTAAACTGTCAAGTCGTATGTCAAGTGGAGAGATGTTATGGGTGAAAAAATGAAGAACGCACCGGTGTACTTCGCCATTGCCCAGGCCAGACACAATCCGGTCCTCCGATTAGGCTCCTACGCTGCGGATATCCAGGATCGAATGCGCAAGGTTGGCTACCCCGACTTCAAAAAGGGGGTGTCGATGGCCTTCAATTTGATGCCGCAGATCGGGGATACATCGCAACCTCAAAACCCGCCTGTCGTGGAACAGGTCGAGCGGCTGATGTTTTTCAGCACCGACAATACCAAGGGGTTTATCGTCGAACAAAATGCGCTGTCTTTCCAGACGACGGAATACGATACGTTTGAGACATTTGCCGATGAGTTCATCAAGGGACTGGGCATCGTCCATGAGTGTGTGACGCTCGCACACTCTGAAAGGATAGGCTTGCGGTATCTTGACGCTATCGTTCCTCCCAATGGGGAGGCGGGTCTTGCCGACTATTTGGTGCCAGGAGTTTTGGGGCTAAGCAGTAAGTTGCCTGACGAAGTGCAAGTGTCACATTCGTTTACCGAAACGCATATTCGTACTGCCGAATGCGTAGTGTTGGCACGAACAATCATTCAGGCTGGGCCGCTGGGTTTTCCCATGGACCTTCAACCCATAGGCGTTAACATCGCCGAGCGGTTCAAATCGATCAATGGCGTGCATGCCATCGTCGATACTGACGCCTCGATTGAGGGGCGTCACTTATTTGAATTGGATGCCATTAAATTGCAGCTGAAAATGTTACGCAGCGGCATTGGCATGGCGTTTGATGCAATCGTGACGCCGACGGCTGTTGCCGCATGGAAAAAATAAAGAGGGAGGGAATACGAGATGTATGCAGCCTACCAGGTAGACGGCCCCTCGCAACTGGCTGTCCGGGCAACTACGTTCGCCAAGGTCGATGATCACGCTGATGAGGTAGTTCGTAGCGGCGGTGCTTTCCACGGGCGAATTCTCAGCTACTGCGTCGCGGGAACATTGGGTTTGCTGACGCCGATGTATCTTCATGCCAGTTCTGCAACCGCAAACTGGAGCATTAATCAGATCGAATTTGAAGGTGCCCAAGTTGTGGCGGCTGACGCCGCGATTTCCGCAGCCGGGGACATCACCCACATTCGCCAGGTGTTGAAAATCTCGGTCACTGAGTTGTCCCGAATTTTTGGCGTGTCCCGGCAAGCTGTACATGAGTGGCTTAAGGGGGGGGCGCTGTCCCCGCGCAATGCCGAACGGCTCTCCGAATTTGCACAGGCAGCAGACGTTTTCCTGGAGTCTGGGATTGATGTGACACCAGGTGCCTTGCGCCGGAAGATCAGCGGTGGTCAATCCCTCCTGGAGTCCGTTGGAGAGGGTGGCAATGTCATCGAATTGGCGCGTGCGCTCGTCGGTACGCTGTCACGCGAGTCACAACAACGTCAGCGCCTTGCCTCACGCTTGGCAGGACGACCAAAACCCGCAATGGCTGCCAGTGATTTCGGCACACCTCATCTCCATGAAGATGCGTGAGGGATCTGTGAATGGCAGATACCGATCGGAAGTTCTCGTGGCGGCAAGGTGATGCACTACCCGACGAAGCAGCTAAAGCGCTCAACCTTCAGCACCCAGAGAATCCTGGTGCTACCGTTGTGGTCGTCATTTCACACGACTGTGATCTGACTGCAGTCGCCGAAAAGGAGCCTGAATCCGAAATCATCGTGGGCAGGCGCATTGATAAGCTGGGTGGAGATTCCTACGGCAAGACTGCTCGACGCCTTCATATCGAATACCAAACAGCAGAAGGGCCGGTGGCGCTGGAGTTGATGGCGACCTGCAAGCGACCAATCGGTAAGCCGGTGCTGTTTGAGACGGACCCTCGCAGGGATATGTGGCTGGACGGACGTGGTGCTGTGATTCTCCAGCGTTGGCTGGCCGCTCGTTATCACCGAGCGGCATTCCCGGAGGCGTTTGAAGATCGTCTGCGTGCTGCCCACATCTCAGGAAAACGTATCTTGCTCAAGAAGCTGGAGAACATTTTGGCGGTTGGAGGTGATCACATTCGCGGCCTGCTATTCGATCTGGATGATGGCAAGGACGTCGAACGAGATTCGCCAGAAGATCTTTATCAGCTGGGGATTATGGTCCTCTACGATAGTCTTCGAGATGAGCCGACTGCTGCTGCGGCTGCCACTAAGGCTGCAGAGGAGTTGGAAAAGCTTTTCGATGCAGCGTTTCACTCGCATGACACAGGATGGCAAAACATATGCCTCAAGTACTGCGACCCGATTTCGGATAGCGCGATCACCGTTGCTGAGCGAGAGATGCTCAAGCAGTGGCGTCTGGAACATATGAGTGTCCAGGACGATCCGCCACAACCGATGATTACGGACTGACACGCGAGTCTCGAAAAATGAGATCACTGAAAGCGGAGTCCTTAGCTGTGGGTACAGGAGATAAGGACGGCGATGTCATTTTGCATGACCCTAGCAAGCCCATGCTGTTGAGGAACACGGTTTGCGCATATTGCGGTGTGCAGCTCACTGCCAGCAATGCTACCAAGGAGCACGTGGTTGGGCGCAAGTTCGTACCCACTGGAAAGTTAGACAAGCGGTGGAACCTCATTTTGCGTACATGTTTGCCGTGCAATACACGCAAGTCCGAACTGGAAGACGACATTGCAGCGATTTCCATGCAGCCGGACGTATTTGGCAAATATCCGGTTACCGACGATGCGCTGGTCACTTCAGCAAAGCGGAAAGCCGAGGGGAGCGTGAGTCGCAAAACCAAGAAACCGGTGAAGGATAGTCAGGCACAGTTGTCAGTGTCGGGGCAATTGCTGTCGGGGTTGGTTGCCAACTTTTCTTTTACCGGTTCGCCGCAGATCGATGATCACCGGATTTTCGAACTCGCCCGGTACCACTTGATGGCATTCTTTTTCCTCATCACGTACAACAAGGACACGGAACGAGGATGGTGGTGGCCGGGGGAATTTCTTCCGTTTTTGCACACGCGCCGATCTGACTGGGGTAACGCATCCTGGAAAGGCTTCATGCAGGCGGTCTCTACTTGGGACATGAGAATGCAAGCTGCGACGGCCGAAGACTTCTTCCGATGCTCGATTCGTCGACACCCGCAGGCTGAATGCTGGTCGTGGGCATTGGAATGGAACAAGCAGCACCGAATTGCTGGTTTTCTGGGTGATAGGTCGACGGCACAGTCAATAGTGGACTCGCTACCGCAAGAACACGTTACGACGGTTTTTGAGGAACAAGGGCGGTCTCTGCGCTTCCGACAGGATGCGCCGCTGGCCGAGACGGAGGACATCCTGTTTGCCTAACAGTCAGAGTCAGGCGCCGCAGAATGGCGTTCATTTGCGCTACAATGCTCTTTTGTGTGTGAGATTGGTTTGGATTCCAACCACCTTGCACCACCAGAGATAAAGCCTTACGGCGCATAGAAACCCTGCTATCTAAACAATAGCGGGTTTTTTTGTTTCCGGTGTTGCTTGTAGGCAATCTGTAGGCAACTTGCCCAAATACAGCGCCAGCAGGTGAACCCGGCAACACGTAAAAAAACCCAACGCATTGGCTGGGTCTGGTTCTGGGCATGGTGGCTTATTCAAGTTCATCGAACCTTTGATTGACGGCCAGAATGTGCGCCTCCAAGTCGCAGCACACGCCTTGTAAGGTTGCCACGTCATCAGATACCGTTAAGGACAAGGTCATTGCGAAATCGCAACCATACCCGTGAACTACAGCTACCCCCGGCTGACAGAGGCCGTCACAATCGTAGCCGATTGAACTTGGCCCGATGCTGGCAAGTCCTCGCCATAAAACTCTTTTGCCTCATAGTCAATCTCAAGATCATCCGGGTTTACAGCCACAGTGATCAGGTCTCCATTTTTTGCCACGGCGTTATCAGGGCAAAAGATTAGTTGATCTTGAAAGATCGCCACGTCCCCTTCCACGCCCACCGGGGGTCGGTACACGGTGCTGTCGAACCCCACGATATCAAATGATTTTTTTACCCGTGCCCTGACACGAGGTAGATTCTTGAATGAATCGACAATCACAGCCTTGACCTCTCCTGGCGAAACAAGGTCGGTTGCCGCGCTCAGTTGCGTGACCATTTCAACTTCGTAGACATGCTCTTCCAGGCCCAGGTTCAAGTTCCACCAAATGGTCACATATTCACCGATGTTCAGCGCGCGGTCAAAAATGTTTGTGCCGTGCAATCGGGAATTGAAATCCTTGGTTGATCCAAGATCGATTGTTCCTTCAGGACTTAGCAGAACACCAAAAGCCTTATCAACGCCGTTGAGTGAACCCCAATACCCAAAATAGACCATATTGGGGACTGGCTTTCCATCTGGACCAAGGTTCAAGTCGAACCATATCCTGTCACTTTCATCCCTCATGTGCATGAGGCAAACCCGTACAAACATTTCATTCTCCCAAAGCCAGAAAATCTCCGTCGCCTACCGACCGGAAGGCCACTACGGCCCCACTTGCCGAAAATCTCATGGTGATGACCGCTATTTGTTTTTCCCACACAAACAAGCGACCTCCCTTGCGTTTTATCAACCTTTGTCTGATTCTGACGGCTCTGTAAAGAGTTAACAGTTTTTTTCATCTCGATGGTTTGACCGCACAGAGTCAATACGGCGTGGCGAGGTAAGAGACATTCAGAAAACATGGTGCCACGTCTCCTGCATCGGCCACGAACAAACCGGCATCGTGGTGGCGCCAAAGTGCGATGTCGGGTTCACCATCGTCAGCGCCGCAATAGTTGCGCTGCTTGCAACACAACAGAAAACAATCAGGTTCGTGGCTTCCATTCAGTTGAACTTGCCGATCGATCGCAACTGAACCGGACTGCCCCATCTGAAAGAAGACCATCATCGTTACTCTTGCGGCACCGCGAGGTATGTACTATATAGGGTGGCAATCGCTCAGACTTCCGATGGAGAATTTCACATGAATGACGACATCCCCGGTTACGAATCTCCAGGTTGTGCTTACTGCCCAAGTACGGTGCGCGCATGCCGCAAAGGGGAAGGGCAGGAGCGCGGACCCGCGTTCTGCCCGTCCAAGGTGGATCCCGATGGCATCGCCGCGGCCTGGGAAATCAATCGCGACCCCTTTACCATGCGCGTTGCGCAAACTGCGGCGGTGGTTGAGAGCGAGGGTTACTGCAAGTGGACGCGGGTGGAGGAGATCTGCCAGTTTGCGAAGAAAATGGGATTTCGCAAGGTGGGCATCGCCATGTGCATCAGCTTTGTCGATCTCGCGCAGGTATTCAGCGCCATCCTCGAGAGTCACGGTCTGGAAGTGACTTCGGTGGCGTGCAAGAACGGCGGTGTGCCCAAGGAGAACATCGGCGTCAAGGACGAAGAGAAAATCCGCCCGGGAAGCTTCGAACCCATGTGCAACCCCATCTCTCAGGCGGAACTCCTCAACCGCGCGGGCTGCGAGTTGAACGTCATCATGGGTCTTTGCGTGGGGCACGACAGCCTGTTCATCCGCAATTCCCAGGGCTTGGTCACCACCCTGGTGACCAAGGACCGGGTGCTGGCTCACAACGCGGTGGGCGCGCTGCACCTGGCGGACACTTACTTTAGCCGAGTGTGGGGCCCGCACAAGCCAGAAAAGTTGCCGAAAAAGCCCGCTAGGCGCAGCCGCAGCTAGGAGGCGCATAAATGACTACTGCCGTGTGGTGTCGTTTTTGCCTATGCCATCGATGTGGTCGGCCATCAGCTGTGAATTGCGCCGGAAGGTCTTTTGCCGACGGTGGTTGCAACGCTCGGTTGATCGCTTTGATGCGCCATATTTCATGATCCGAAATGGACATTTGCCGCAATACAGGGACAAATACCCGCGGCATTACTCAGGTGTCATCCTGCTGGGGATCATTCACAATGCCGTGGTGCTAACCCCAGTTTCTCCGTCATGACAAGTCAAAGTCCCCCTGGGCAAGACCCGGCAGGAAATCACCTTTCTGTGCTGACGCTGAGCGCGCCCGTCGCAATGGGCTACATCCCTCTGGGGATGGTTTTTGGTTTTTTGTTTGTCCAGGCCGGCGCAGCGTGGTGGCTGGCTATCTTGGCCAGTCTCGTGGTGTTCGCGGGCGCCGCGCAGTACATGATGATTCCGATGATCGCTGCCGGTCTGTCCGTCAGCACGATTGCTCTGGCTACTTTGATCGTGAATATGCGACATGTGTTCTACGGCTTGTCCTTACTGAACAAGTTGCCACAGAACAAGTTACTCCGTTGGTACGTGGTCTTTGGACTTACAGACGAGACCTATTCGGTTCTGACCACGATGCCAGAAACGACA
>JAAFGW010000154.1 GCA_010365175.1 Sulfuriferula multivorans
TATGGCCTCTCCTATCACTGGGATCGTGAATCGGCCAGGAACAATGATCTCGACAACGAGTTTAATCCAGGGCTGGGAGTCCGCTACAGCATGGGTTCGTGGCTCAAGGCCGACGCCATTATCGATGCGGGCGCGTATTACGATTCCGGGCGTAATACTGCTGTCTATGCCGGAGCAGGGCTGTTGTGGCCGCTGGACAAGGGCAAGCGCTTTAATCTGGGTGCGGTTCTCACTGCTTTTCATAGTGACACCTACAATCATGGGGATCCATTCATCGCACCCATTCCTTTGGTCTCGTTGCGGCTGGACGGGGTGACACTGATCTTGACACATTTTCCCAAGATCAGAAATTTCAACGAGGTTGCTGCTACAGCCATTTTCATCACGATCCCCTTGCACTAAGCTGTCAAGTCACTGCGTTGTCAGCCATTTACAAGCACATTACTCAAAATGAATGCACTGTTTTCAAACATGAACGATCAGCATGCATCATGACCGCTATGCAAACACCTGAGGTTCCCTCGATGATGGCCAGCAGAGTGTTCAGTGAGGAGCTGCATCAGATCCGGGAAGTGCATATCGAGACGGAATCCATTCTGCAAAGTCTGGCTGCATTGCTGAATGACGTCCCCTGCGCAAGCTGCGCCAACGTGTGTTGCAAGGAAGTCTTGTGCAGGGAAAGCATCGAAAGTGATTTTTTGCGTTTTGTACTGGGCGCGCGGGTGGATGACTATAGCCTGAGCGATGGATGGTATGTTCCGGGTTCAGGTTGTCGGCTCAGTTATGGCCGACCGTTGGTCTGCTACGAATATTTTTGCGAGCGATTTGACACGCAGGCGGTGGATTCACTCAAGCAACTCTCGCGCGCTTTCAAGAAGGTTTATTGCAATGTATTTGCAGGCCAGCATATTCTGGTGGTCGACGATATCAGTCGAATCAGCAAGAACAAGCTGCGTATTGTCCTGGGCAGGCTGGAAGGGTTAAGGGATCAGGCGAATAGGGCGCTGCGAGAGGCCCTGCTCGGGCAGTTGGCCAAACGATCGAGTCGTAGCGAGGTCGATAGCCCTTATGTCGCGGGCACGGTGCCTTCGCAAGCTTGAGCTCTGGTTGGAACCGGCCACCGTGGCCCTGAACAACGCGGGAATTGCCTGATAGGTGCCTTTAGGCGGTGAATTGACCGGAATATGTCGGCATCGCTTATCCTATAGGCTGTTCTGCGCCAAAATCGTAGGCGCAATCCCAACGGCGACTGCCGTTGAACAGCATTTATCAAGCAATCCAGAAAGCATGCCATGAAGAAATCCGATCTAGACAGAAACGAAGGCCTGAAAATAGCCAGTCAGATGAAACATGCCGGTACGCCGGACCGCTTCGGCAGCGCGGCCAATCCGGGCGTAACGCGCCGCGATCAGCGCAAACTCGACCAGGCCCAGGGTTTGATCCCGTTTGCCGTGAAAATAGATGGCGACTTGGTGAAGCAGATTCAATCTCTGGCTGAGTCCAGCGGCGAAGGTATCAACGAAACTGTAGCGGCCTTGCTGACCAAAGGCTTATCCAAGTAAAACACAGTAACCAGTGGGATTAAAAAAGCAGGACTCGGGCATAGCCATTCTGGGCTTGAGGCGAGGCAAAAAAGGGTTTTAATGGTGTCGGTGTTTGTATCCGGATTGTGGGTGGTGGTCGTTGTGGTTTTTTGGTGGCACCGTGCCACCGCACAGAAAAAAGTCAGGCTCCCACTGCTGTAACACCGACTCCACGCTGTGGGTATCGCTGTGTTGAAGTAAAGACTGGAAATTACGCGTGCGAGGCAGCAGCAAAGCTTGGGGAGGTGCGATTTCTGCCCAATGAGGCCCTCAACCTGCCTTTACCCGGATGCAGCGCACCTGTCCCATTAAAGCAATCTGCCCGGGTCATCTGCAAGTTGACGGATAAGGTGGAATCAATCCATATGCAGCGTAAAAACCTTAGTTACAGGCCGTGGCAATGTGCCAGCAACGGCTATGGCAGCCCAACTCAGATTGAAGGACTTGGTTATTACAAGCCGATAGGCATATCCCCTTCGGTTGCTCGGATTATTCCTGTATGGAGTCAGCAAAATGGTTGACGCAAATGTGGCCATTGCAGCAGTAACTGCTGCAATGGCCAAGCTGCGGCGCACCTATACCGATCGCTTGCCGGTAGAGATAGCCGAGTTGACAGCGCTTGCCGAAGGTTTGACCGGCAGCGAGGCTGAGCGCCCCAAGTTGGAAGCATTGCACCAGCGCCTGCACAAACTCGCCGGATCGGGAGGCACATTTGGATACGCATTGCTGAGCACACACTCGCGCAGCCTGGAACATCAAGCTCAAGGCTGGTTGGCCGGATCGTTGGCCAGTGCTGAAGACGAATCCCTGCGCGATTTTGCTGTCAACGTTGCGGCCTTGATCAATACTTTGAGTGAATACTCGTCTGCTGAGAACGTCGCGCTGCCCGCTCACGCCAGTATGCGTACGGATGTTGGCATGGTCCTTCAAGTCTGGTTGGTGGAAGACGATATTTTGCTTGGGAAAGAGTTGGCTCGCCAGTTGGAACCGTTTGGTTTTGAGGTCCGATTGTTTACCCGGATCCGCGATGCCGAGTCGGCTGCCGCGGAGGAAAGCAGACAGCCTGATATTTTGATCATGGATGTTCTGTTTGCGGAGGAGAGCGAAGACTCCACTGAGGTATTAACCGCACGCCCCGTCTTGAATTCATTGGGGTGCCCCTTGATATTTGTATCGTCGCAGGGGGGATTTCCTTCACGTGTACGTGCTGCTCGTCTGGGGGCGGAGGGGTATTTTCTGAAACCTCTGGACGTACCTCGTTTGGTTGAGCGGTTGGAGTACGTGGTCGAAAGACGTCGGGCATCGCCCCAACGGGTGTTGATTGTCGATGATGATGTCAGTTTGGCAGAGCATTTTCGCCTGGTTTTGTGTGGCGCTGGAATGGAGGTGGAAGTTCTGTCCCAGCTTGAAAAAATCATTGATCGGGTCTCGGGTTTTCGTCCGGAATTGATCCTCATGGACATGCACATGCCCAAATATTCGGGGGCGGATCTCGCGGGTGTGATCCGCCAACATGACAACTGGATTGGACTGCCTATTGTCTACCTTTCAAGTGAAACGAATTTTGACAAACAGGTGCTGGCACTCAGCCATGGCGCCGACGACTTCCTGACCAAACCCATTCCGGACGCCCACCTTATTGCCGCTGTTCGCGTTCGTGTTGACCGGTCCCGCCAGCTTGCCGACCAAATTACCAAGGACAGTCTGACCGGACTGCTCAAACACGCCAGCATCAAGGAAGCCGCCGAGGTTGAAGTGCTCCGGTCGCAACGCAGCGAGACAGCTGTCACGTTTGCGATGATTGATATCGATCACTTCAAAACCGTAAACGATACGCATGGTCATGCGGTCGGAGACCTGGTAATCAAATCCATTGCCACCTTGTTGCGGCAACGCCTGCGGAAATCAGACCTCATCGGCCGTTATGGGGGGGAGGAATTCCTGGCCGTACTGCCGGGATGCGATATCGAGTTTGCACGCCAGGTACTCGAAGATATCCGCACGCGTTTCGCTGCATTGCAATTTTTGAATGAGGGGCAATCATTCAATTGCAGCTTGTCAGCAGGGCTCGCCTGCTCAATAGAGAACCCTGAAGCCGATTCCGCCGAACTGATTATCCTGGCTGACCGGGCGCTGTATGCGGCCAAACGAAGCGGCCGAAATCGAATCAAGCTATCCCCTCCGGAAAAATAGAAAAAAAAGCCTTGTCAGCGTGCATGAAGTGAAATTCATGCAGAGTCGTTGCCATATAAGGAGTTGATGGCGACGCTTCACCCTCCTGCCTTGGCGCTCCACATGGCGATCACTGCTCCGGTGGGATTTTTGATTACACTAGACTTCTCGTAATTGCCGATCACCATCACATCTTGCAAGATAAAGGGAGATATGTCTGGTGTGACCAGGGGGCGCTTCAAAAAAACAAAGCGATATGAAAATGTGTTCTGGAAGCAAGGTCATTATCGAAACATACGGGCGGCACATTACGCCACCCGTATGCACGATAATTATTGGAATGGCACTAACCAGACTCAAGTGGCCAGCAGTGTCATCAAAGGTGAATAAATAATGAGTCGATCGACGACGGCAGTAGTGCTATCTGCGCTGATATTGCCCGGAGCAGGCCATCTGTATCTGAAGCATACTCGGTGGGGCTTGGCCTTCATCGGGGTGAGCCTGGTGTGTTTCTGGTTTATTCTGACGCAGGCGATACAGCAAGCCTCGGCTGTCCTTGAGCAACTGGAATCACAGGGCGGGGCATTAGATGCTGCCGACATAGCTGGTTTGGTTGGCCAGTCGCAGGGCGGTGCAGGAAGCACCGCTGCTTCGATGGCTGTGTGGGTGCTGGTTGTGTGTTGGGTGGCGAGCATTGTCGATGCACATCGATTGGGCAAACGTGAGGCGAGTCGGGCCGCACCGTTGCAATAGCGTCGCATGGAGTGCACCTCTGCCATCGGTTCGCATTGGTGATCGCCCCGGATGTCTGCGGCAGACCCGAAGTGCCGACTCGATTTTTCTGTTTGAGAATTGACGACCCGGGTACTTGATCGTTTTAGCGGGAACTGCAACGCCGGGTGTCGTGAATCAGGAACTTTGCCTTCTGGATGTTTGAGGCAAGTCCGTATGCCTTGAGGTCGCTTTTATCGCAATGGCCGTCACCATTGGAACCCGGAGCCACAGCAGGGGCATCATTGAAAATGTCATCCTGGTTTAAGTCGGCTGCCACAGCAACGAGAATATTGCTCTCGGTGTTGACACCAAAATTGGGCGCGCTAAAGAGCCAGGTATCCCATAGTTCGACTTTGTTTGTGTTCATGTGATCTCCTTGTTGTCAGGGAATGGGGAATGCCCCAATGGCGCCAACAATTTTGAAGAGGCGTTTATTCCAGGCGCGAGTTAATTCGCGGTCGAGCTGAGAAGCTAGTTGACGAGGGGGTTAACCGGGTTACCGAATTAGTAGGCCTGATGGAATAATGGCGAGTGGAATCCTGTTTGTGGCGGCGTTCTGCATGACACAAAACATGGCCGTCCCTTGCGGCTGCTGCGGTGGGGTGCCGGATGAAGTGAGTTGGACGCATTGTGGCCAGGTGGCTTAGGCGCCTGAAAAGGATAGTAAATGAACAAAATATTATTGGTCGCAGCATTGAGTGTTGCCGCGTACTTCGCCCTTCTTCCGGGTGCCAACATTCCCGACAAACCCGGGTTGCCCGACAGTTCAGGTTTTTCTTCGGCTGCCGGTGATCACACCAATGCGGCGCTCGAAAATGCCATCAGCAATCATCTCGGCAACCAACAGCTTGCGGGTCAGGCTGTGGTGGTGAAAATCCTTCCAGACGACAACAATGGAAGCCGTCATCAACGCTTCATCGTCAAGCTCAATTCCGGCCGGACAATCCTTGTGGCCCACAACATCGATCTGGCGCAGCGCATTGATACCCTGCGCACGGGGGATACGATTGCCTTTTTTGGTGAATACGAATGGAATCAAAAAGGCGGCGTGATGCACTGGACCCACCACGACCCACAGGGGCGCCACCCCAATGGCTGGATCAAGCACAATGGGCAGACATATCAGTAAGCGTTAACAGGAGGACACATGGCCTATGACGAAGGTGTGGCGGAGCGACTTCGGGAGTTGTTCGCAGACCATCCTGGAGTAACCGAAAAGAAGATGTTTGGCGGCATGGCGTTTATGTATTGCGGCCACATTCTGGTGGGTATCATTGGCGAGTCCTTGATGGCACGTGTGGGGCCGGATGAATATGCGGCAGCCCTGAGTCGCACTTTTGTGCGCGAAATGGACTTTACCGGCAAGCCCATGAAAGGCTACGTTTACGTCGACCCGGCTGGATTTGAGTCGGATGCGGATTTAAAAATCTGGGTTGATCGGTGTCTTGATTTCAACGCATCGTTACCGGCCAAATGATATAAAGCAAGCTAACCCTTATCGCCACAAGAAATCATCCCTCAGGTAGATTCCCATGACAGGTGAACAAGCAGTCATCATCGGTGTGCTCATCGCCACCATGGCAATGTTCCTGTGGGGCCGCTGGCGCCATGACATGGTGGCCCTGGGCGCCTTGCTGGTCTGTGTATTCGCGGGACTGGTACCGGGTCGCGAGGCCTTTGCCGGATTTGGTCACCCTGCGGTGATCACCGTGGCTTGTGTGTTGATCCTCGGCTACGGCCTGCAGATATCCGGTGCGGTCGATGTGCTGGCCCAACGCTTACTGCCTACTGCGGCGGGACCGACGCTGAGCATTTTGGCGCTGATCAGCCTGGCGGCCTTGCTGTCCGGCTTCATGAACAATGTCGGCGCGCTGGCGCTTCTGATGCCGATTGCAATCCAGATGGCCACCAAGCTCAACCTGCCCGCGGGCAAGGTGCTGATGCCGCTGGCATTTGGTTCGATTCTGGGCGGTATGACCACGCTGATCGGCACGCCGCCCAACCTGATCGTCTCGGGCTATCGTGAAACAACGGGCATGGGAAATTTTTCCATGTTCGACTTTTCCCCGGTGGGTGTCGTTGTTGCCGTCATCGGCATTCTTTTTGTCGGCTTGATTGGTTGGCGGCTGGTGCCCACGCGCAAGCAAGCCGTCGAAGGCAGTTTCGAGTCGGGCGCTTATCTGAGCGAGGTGCGTATCGTCGAGGGCAGCAAGGCGGTCAACAAACCGCTGCGTGAGGTTGAGCTGATGCTCGACGAAACCGATGCGCAGGTGGTGAGCATGGTGCGCCGCGAAGTTCGTATTTCAGCGCCCAACCCCGGGCGCATCCTGCGCGACGG
>JAAFGW010000155.1 GCA_010365175.1 Sulfuriferula multivorans
CTGCGTGGCCGCCTCAACCACACTCGCGGCACGACCCACGTGATGCAGGATGATCGAGCCGGCCAGTACCAGCGAGTCATAGGTGGCGTTCTTGTCGCCTTTCAAGGCCTGCATGCCGGCTTCTGCGGCGGCGCGAGCCGTTGCATTAATGTCAATTGCGGCGACAATTTCATCCGCACCTTCTTCGGTGGCCACACTGCCGGGCAGCGGCACCGCACGCACCGGCTGGTCGATACCCAGTGCGACTGGATCCACCGTCGCCTCAATTTCAGCGCCCTTGTCATGATACTGGAAATATTTTCCGGTCTGGCGCAGCGACGGTATCACCCCACCCTCGACACCGCGCACGATACACGCGGTATCAAACCCGGCTTCGCGCGCGAGATCAGCGTACACAGGCGGATAGGGCTTGTGCACGTAACCGGTGACGAAATGGGTTTTCAGTTTGCCCATGATTGGCTTGGACAACACTTCCACCGTGGTCAGCACCTGGCGTTTGATCATGAGTGAGCGCAGTGGGATCAGCTTGTGCATGCCAGGGTTGGACTGCGCCTGATCGACATAAGACCAGCCCAATGAGGGATCACTCAAACGCGCAGCAGCCTCAGTTGGCGTCAAATTCACCGGCACCCCGGCCGCTTCCAGCACATGGCGCGCGGTGACTCCGTATTTGGGACCCACCTTGTCCAGACCATGATTGACCACGTGCACGCCCAGTTCAGCCAGCAGCGGACCAAGAAAAGGAGCAGCCGGCAGGCAGCGCGTATAGCCATCATAGGGATCGCCAATATCGACCACCTCGTCGACCGCAGCCGTGACTCGCTGGGTCGTTTCGAGCACGGCATCCAGCGCCCCGCGGTTTTCATCCTGCGTCTCACGCTTCATGCGCAGGGCAATAAAGAAAATGCCAACCTGAATCGGATCGATGGCATTGTCGATAATGGCCTTGGTACCCAGATGGGCCTCGGTGCGACTGATGTTTTTGGACAGGTCAGGGCCGGTGGCAATGCGTTGGATGATCGACCGCATCATCAGCTTGGGGTCGGTCGGCAGGGTGTCTATGCTCATGAATTACTCCATTAGAAGGTGCAAGAATACTAATATCTGACTAATTTAGTCAACTATAGATCGACTCCTGCAACCTGCTTATCAGCATCAGCCCCAGTGCCTGCGCAGTTTCCTGAACACCCAGATCCCTGGCTTGGGTGACGCGCATTCCAGCATAGCCGCAGGGATTGATGGCCGCGAAGGGACGCAGATCCATGTCCACATTCAGCGCGAGTCCGTGATAGGTACAGCCGTGTTTGACCCGTAAGCCGAGTGCGGCGATTTTCGCACCATCAACGTATACGCCGGGCGCGCCCGCTTGTCTCGTGGCGGTTACGCCCTGCGTCGCCAACAGATCCATCACCATCTGCTCCATCCGCATAACGAGTTCGCGGATGCCGTAGCCACGACGCCGCAGATCAACCAGCAGATAGACAACCACCTGTCCCGGCCCGTGATAGGTGATCTGGCCGCCGCGGTCGATGGGAATAACAGGAATGTCAGTCGCTGCAATCAGATGTTCTGGCTTGCCCGCCTGGCCTTGGGTGTAAACAGGGGGATGCTCCAGCAACCAGAATTCGTCAGGCGTGTCGGGCGACCGTTGTGCGGTGAACGCCTGCATCGCTCGCCAGGTCGGTTCATATTCAACCAACCCCAGGTGGCGGATGACCGCCTGCTGAGGATCGATTTCCATCAGATTGCTCACGCCTTAGTGTCGCGAATCAGAAATATCGCAACATGAAACGGCGTCTTTTACCCGACAGCCTGACGGCTTGGGCACAGGTTTCGCATGGTTGCGTTGCGCGTCGTTGCCATAGAGCAAGCTATGTCGCCTCCTCGCGCCTTGCCACGCGGAGCGTGGTTGTTGCCGACTTGTCGGCTTTACAACCACGGCCTGCCCTTTATGCCCTTCAGGGTGCTTACGGGTGAAAAAATCCATCCGCTTCATTATGTTTCCCTATTTCTGATTCACGACACAAGTCACGGCACTCAAAGTGCCATCTTCACCCAGGGGTGTGCCGTGATTTCTCGATACAAAGCATCCAATTGGGGGCGGGAGGTGGCGCGTATGACGCAGGTCACCGACAGGTAGTTACCCCCGCTCGATGCGCGCAACTCAATGGTCTCCGCCTTGAAATCAGGCGCATGGCGTTGCACCAGTTCCACCATGGTGTGCGCAAAATCATCACGCCGTTCACCCATGATCTTGACAGGAAAGTCGGTGGGGAATTTCAGCAGAGTTTCTTCTTCACTCATGCGCGCATCACCTGATGTTTGAATGTTTGATACAAGGTGTCCATCTGCTGAGCCAGCGGCCCCGGCACCCCTACACCCACGGCCACGCCGTCCAGTTTCACAATGGCCATGATTTCCTTGGTGGACGAAGTCATCCACAGCTCGTCGGCGTTGCGCACTTCGGCTTCGGAGATCACGCGAACCTCCAGTGGAATGCCATGTTCCGCAGCAAGTTCCAGCACCAGGTCATAAGTCACGCCCGTCAGCATCAGGTTTGAAGGTGGGGGCGCCAGCAATACACCGTTCTTCACCACAAAAATATTGCTCGCGCTGCCTTCGGTTAAAAAGCCATCGCGCAGCATCACCGTTTCAGCACAGTCCACATCTGCTGCCTGCTGGCGCAGCAGAATATTGGCCAACAACGAGATGGCTTTGATATTGCAACGCTGCCAACGATTGTCGACCGCTGTAATCGCACATACCCCCGTCTTCTTTTGCGCTGCAGAGGCCGTAACCAACGGCTGGGCAAACATGAATACTGTCGGCGGCACAGCGGCAGGAAAAATCTGATCACGCGGCGGCTGCGCTAAGCCGGGCGTACCCCGAGTGACCTGAATATAGACGGATTGATCAGAAAACCCCTGCTCGGCGATCAAACGGACAATCAGATCGTGCCACGCATCCAGCTCAAGCGGATTGGCCAGACGGATGCCTTCGAGGCTGGTTTGCAAGCGGCGCAGATGGCTATCCAGCCGAAATGGCTGCCTGGAATACACCGGCACCATTTCATACACGCCATCCCCAAACACAAAGCCCCGGTCAAGCACCGATATTTTGGCCTCGGCAAGGGGCATGAAAGCGCCGTTGAGGTAAATGCTCACTGTCCGAAGAAGAGTCGAATTGTGTCCCAGCCACGTCCCAGGATGCCGGCCACACCGACGTCATGCAGGGCAAGCAAAGGGAAATCACCCAGCGACTTTCCATCCAGCGTCAACCGCAAGGTGCCCATGCGCTCCCCCCGATTTACAGGAGCAACGATAGGCTGCTTGGTGATCACTTCGGCCTTGACCCGACCGGAGCTGCCGCGTGGAGTCAGCAAATAAAAATCCTGCTTGAATCCCATGCTCACCGAAGCACGTGCACCCCGATAGAGCGAGGCCATCTTGACCGGTTGCTGCGCCCGGTAAAGCCGCACACTGTCGAAGTTTTCGAATCCATAGTTCAGCAGCTTGAGTGCTTCCTGAGTACGCTGTGCATCCGAACGCGCACCGAGCACCACGGCTACCCGCCGTTGGTTGCCACGCTGGCCCGCCGCCGCCATGCAATACCCTGCCTGCACGGTGCGGCCCACTTTCAGGCCAGTGACCGTGCTATCGCGCCACAACAATCGATTGCCGTTGTAGTAGGTGATGCCTTTAATGGCGAGCTCTTTTTGAACAAAGAATGTCTGGCGGCTGGGAAAGTCGCGCACCAGCGCTCGACCCAGCAACGCCATGTCGCGCGCGCTGGATTCATGGCCTGGCTCGGTCAGCCCGGTGGCATTCATGAAATGGGTTTTATGCATGCCCAGTCGTTTGGCCATGCTGTTCATGCGTGCGACGAATGCAGTCTCGTTGCCATCAGACGCCATCACCAGTGCCAAGGTCGCGTCGCTGGCCGACTGCAACAACATGGCCTGCAGCAGGGTATCTACACTGACCTCATCACCCGCCTTGAGAAATACGCGTGCGCCATCGGCCTGCGTGGCCGCTTCCGGGACGGTAACCATCTCGCCCAAACTCATTTTATTTTTTTTGATATCACCCAGCAGCACATAAGCGGTCATCAACTGCGTCAATGAAGCGGGGGCCAAGGGCAAATCTGCCTGATGCGCGGCCAATTCGCGTCCGCTGGCCTGATCGATCACGACCCAGGCGCGCGATGTAATGCCAGTGGGCTCGGCCCACGCCGAAGTGGCGGCCAGCATTACAACCAAATACCAAAAACTTTTCATGACTGCTCCTGTCTTTCACGTCTAACCAAGACTGCATTGAGATCAAGACGTTCCCGCACGTGTGCACGATCGGCACGCGCATCCTCTTCGCTGGCATAGGGCCCGATCTGTACGCGATGCAGCGTACCGATCAGCACAACCTGAATACGTGCGTCATCCATCCCCAGCTCGCGCTTGATTCGCTGTAGCAGCTTTTGCGCATTTTCAGGTTGGCCAAATGCCCCCACTTGCAGGAATAAGCCCTCGACGGATGCCGCTTCAGGGATGCCGTCAGCGGCAGGATCGATGCTTTCTACCCGTACCCGCGCACTGCCCTTTCCCAGATAACCCAGCTTGTGCGCAGCGGTATACGACAAGTCGATCAGACGGTTGCTGTGAAACGGCCCACGATCGTTGATCCGCACCACCACCGAGCGGCCATTCACCAGCGACGTAACCCGCGCATAGCTGGGAATCGGCAGCGTAGGATGCGCGGCCGTCATGGCGTACATATCATACGGCTCGCCGGATGACGTTTTTTTGCCGTGAAAACGGCGGCCGTACCAAGATGCCAGACCTTCTTGACTATAGGCACGGCGTTCAGTCTGCGGTGTATAGGTATTTCCCAGAACAACGTAGGTGCGGTTGGCGAAGCGGTGCAAAGGTTCATCACGCGGCACGGCATCGGGAATGCTGTCAAGTCTCGACGGGGGGTTGGCTTCAGGACCATCATCAAGATAATAGCCACCGCCTTTAGCCGTCACCGTTGATGGAGCGGGTCTGGCTTGGGCCGATGGGCCACTGCCACACCCTGCCAGCGCCAGGGTGGCGGCAGCCGCCCCCATAATCAGGATTGTTTTCATCACGCCATTTTAGCCCGTCACGATTTATTGAGTTGGCGATGCGTGGCCACGCTCATCAGGATGCCCATACCCAGCAGCAGGGTAATAAGTGCCGTACCGCCATAACTCATGAGTGGCAGCGGCACGCCAACCACGGGCAAAATTCCCGACACCATTCCCATGTTGACGAATACATAAGTGAACAGATTCAAGCTCAGGGTTGCCGCCATCAAGCGGCCAAACAAGGTTGGCGCATGAGCCGCAATGGTAAGACCACGCACCACAATGGCCAGATACACCGCGACCAGCAGGATCGTGCCCAGATAGCCAAACTCTTCGCCAAATACCGCAAATATAAAATCAGTTGTACGCTCGGGAATGAAATCGAGCTGGCTTTGTGTACCCTCCATCCAGCCTTTGCCGAACAAGCCACCCGAGCCAATCGCAATAGTCGACTGGATGATGTGATAACCCGCACCCAGCGGGTCGGCCGAAGGGTCCAGCAGGGTCAGCACACGACGCTGCTGGTAGTCGTGCATCATCCCCCATACCAGCGGCAAACTGGCAGCACCAATCACCCCGCTGCCCAAGATCACCTTCCACGGCAGGCCGGCAAAAAACAGCAGGTAAAAACCCGAAGCGCCAATCATCATCGCCGTTCCCAGGTCAGGTTGACGCAAAATTATGAGAAACGGTACCAGCAGCAGCACGCCACCGAACAAGTAATGCTTGGCGCGTAACACGGTTTCGTTTCTCTGGAAATACCAGGCCAGCATCAAGGGCAGTGCCAGTTTCAACAACTCGGAAGGCTGGAATGCCATCACCCCCAGATTAAGCCAACGCCGGGACCCATTGCGGATTTCGCCAAACAGGGCCACCCCGACAAGCATCACCATCCCGGCAACATAAAGGGGGGGGCCAAACTTTGACAGTATATGCGGCGGGATATTGGCGATGACCACCATCACCATCAACGCCAACCCCATGTTGATCATGTGACCACTGATACGTCCCGGGCTTTGCCCCGAAGCACTCGCCACCACGGCCAGGCTGATGCCCAGCAGCATGATTACCAGCGTCAGGAGAATCCCGTCGACATGACGCAGACGGCGCAGTATCCAGTGGCTATTCCGGGGCATCGCTTGCTTCCAGTTTCATCGTTCCAGGGCGTTTTCCGGTCAAATAGTAATCAAACACTGCGCGGGCGATCGGCGCTGCGGTAGAACCACCATGCCCCCCATTTTCGACCACGACAGCAATCACAATTCTGGGATCTTCTGCCGGGGCATAAGCCATGAACAATGCATGGTCATGGTATTTTCTGGATAACTGGCGGGCATCGTAACGGGCGCCCTGCTTGATACCAACCACTTGTGCCGTCCCGGTCTTTCCTGCGAGGGTGTAACTCGCTCCGGACGCTGCTGCCGCGGCGGTGCCCCCTGGCCGCATGACATCCATCATGCCTTCACGCACCACTGCCAAATTGGCCGGATTGAAATTGACCGTTTGCTGCGGCGCCTTGGCCAGAGACTGCCAAACGTGCGTAACGGGATCACGCACAGCCTCGACCAGGCGCGGCTCGATGCGTGTGCCACCATTGGCGAGAATGGCCGTTGCCACGGCCAACTGTAAGGGCGTGCTGAGGTGATAACCCTGGCCAATTCCGGCAATCACTGTTTCACCTGGATACCAGATTTTATTCCAGCGCCGTTTCTTCCAATCTTTTGACGGGAGCAAGC
>JAAFGW010000156.1 GCA_010365175.1 Sulfuriferula multivorans
TGTGATCTGTGCCGCGAGTCCATCGGCGTCACCTGCCGTGCCGGTTTTAGTTACGCTGCGTAAAGGAGTGTTCGGGGCGTAACCTACTTCGCCTGCCAGCATGAATTTCATGCTGGCACGGATCGGCCACTGCCCGGCAAGTCGACCAACCAGCCCCCAGTAGTCTTCAACCGGACCGGCACCGACACCGCTGTGGTGCAGTGAATTCGGCAACCAGGTGATATCCACCGCGCGCTGAACGAGCGGTCCGGCCTTTTCAGTGTTTTCAAGGCCCACAAAATAGGACACGCGGCTATCGTCGTCTCTGAAATCAAGCGGTGCGCGCCGCACCTGGGTTGCGCCTTCACTGTCGTTGTACTGGGCAATCGCAGTGGTAACCCAGCCGCTCACGGACTTGTGCTTGACCTGAACGCCATCGGTCCAGGTGATGTCGGTGTTCGGGCTATCGTTCCGATCCAGTGATTTCTTGGCCACGCCAGTGAGCTCGGCCTTGCTCTGGAAGCGGCCTAGACGCACTTGCCAGGCAGGATCTGGGCGATATTCGACATAGATCTCATCCAGCGTGGAATCGCCGCGGCGCAAGCCATCATCAGCGGGGAGGCTGTTGAAAATCTCGAAGTGCAGATCGTTGCGATCATCCGTGGAATAACGCCCGGCGAAGCGAACCTGTGCCAGCCATTGCTCGTTGAATTTGGCGCCGATCCCAAGACGCACACGCAACCGAAGTTCGTCGGTTGTGTCCTTTGTGCCGTTACGGTCATCACGATGCAATGAATAAAATCCTGTACGCACATCGCCATTTACAGAGAATTCAACGGCTGCAGCCGGGCCGGCCAAAATCAGGCACGAAACCGAAAGCACGGGACTTACCCACTGCTTAAAACACTTAAAACAAAACATGATGACTCCTGAGATCATTCCAAAAAAATATCGGATATTATTGTCTTTATATACAATCTTTCTAAATATGCAATCTTTACTCCCAAACAAGTGAACCCGGTTTTTTGAACGCGCCGCCCAATTACCAGGCGGGCAAGATAGATGGTGCACGCGGCGGCAACACTGTCAATACTCAGTGCAACCTGAAGTGAACAGGCCGGCTGCGTGCTCACCTTACGGGCTAACGGATGGTGACCCGCGGAGCCTGGGCGAATCCAACAATCCTTCGGCACGTTCAGAGCAAGTGGCATCAACCGCAACAACTCAATTCTTCAAGCCCTCCAACAACGCGACCCCCCACGCCACGCCAAAGCCGTTGGTGTCGCTCATGACCGCACCCAGCCCGCCTTTGTAGCTATGGCCCGACAAATCCATGATAGCCACGGCGTGTCGTCGACAAAACGCATCAGGAAAAGTATGGCAAGGATGTGATCGGCTTCGCATTCCATACTGCATTGCTTGACATCGGCTACGGTTGAATCGAGGTGGCTGTCGTAATCCTCGGGATAAGGGAAAACAACGATGCGCTCGCCGCTGCTGGTTCCGGCACGCGAGGCTTGGTGCGCCAGCGCGCTGGAACTGGCGAACACGCCAGACATGCAACTGCCAAGTGCATGGCGCCAGTGAGCGTGGCAAAGTCGGCGATCAGTGCCGATTTCGGCGAGGCAGAAACCGCACTGTTGTGCCTGGCGGATGAAACGCAGACGCCAAGCAGCGTCTTCATCATACTGGTGATATCCTGCTTCAGGTTTTACCCGTGGGCGCGAGCAAACCTTCTTTCTCGTAGTACGGTATCTGGGGTGACACCCGCCTGCTGCGCGAACTTTCCAATGGCGTACATGGTGGACCTCGCTGTTCAAGAATTCAAATCCAAAACCCTTGAGTGAAGTCCAGAGTCAAGCGCTACGACAAGCCGCCCTACCCGGTTTTATTTCTTGGCGAGTCTGGGATCCGCGGGCCGTTCATGGCTGGTCATGAATTTTGCGACGTCCCAGGCATCCTGGAGATTCAATGACCCGCCCTGACCCAGGGGCATGTTCGCCTTGATGAACCCGGCTGCATTGTGGATCTTGCTCATCCCTGCGCCCGCATTGAATGACTGGCTTCCCCACAGCGGTGGGAACACATAGCGCCCTTTGACCAAGGTGCCCTGACCATCGGCACCGTGACAGATTGCGCAATTCGCTTCGAACACCACCTTGCCTCGCACTTCGTCAGGCGCCAACGCAGGTTGATCCAGCTCGGGATAACCGCGCCCCTTGAGCGCAACCCCAATTGGAGCACCCTGGGCGAGCCAATAACTATAGCTCGTCAGCGCAACCATTTCCTTGCCACCCAAAGGCGGGGCTTTACCATTCATGCTGAAGCGAAAACAACCGGCCAACCGATCTTCATAACTGTTCACCTGTTTGTTTTTATCGCGATAGGCGGGAAACATCCCAAAGGCCGCCCACAAAGGTGCGGAGTCAGGTTTACGTCCCGCATCGAGGTGGCAATTCACACAATTGAGCCCATTGCCAACATACGCCTTGGCATAGGTTTGCGTGTCGGTAAAAATGTTTTTACCAAGACGAATCACATCGCCAAATTCTCCCTCGGGTATGTCGTCGGGATCAGGCGGGGAGAAGTCGTGCTCGACTGACAGGAGAGACGGCTTGGCTGTTGTCGGCAGATTGCCGGTTTGCGCCCCAGCCTGCCCAGGCGCGGCGGAAGCAGCCACGGCAGGAACAGCGGGCACTTCTTCAATCTTGAACAGATAAGTCGAAACCCAGACCAGCCCCCCTACCGCCAAGGTGGCTGTGACCACCAGGACAATCCAGAAAGGATGAAACTTACGCGTCTGTTTCTGGCTTTCAAACCAATTTTTGAGCCAACCGGACATCATTTCACCTTCTCATTCAATGCGGGATTTTCGAGGTACAGGCTGACAGCTGCGATTTCTTCATCGCTCATTTTGATCGCAACAGATTTCATCAAGCCTTGTGGATCATTGTCACGGGTTCCCGCCTGCCAAGCTTTGAGCTGGGCACGGGTGTAAGTGCTCATCTGCCCTGCGAGTGAGGGGAAATGAGGTGCAACTCCTGCACCGCCCTCCCCATGACAGGCAAAGCATGCCGGCATCCCCTTGCTCCAGTTTCCCGATGTCGCCAATTTGAATCCCAATACCGCCTGGGGTGCGCTTGCAACTGGTTTCGCATTCGGCTTCCAGCCCGGCAGGCTGGCGTAATATTCGGCCACATCACTGATTTGCTGAGCGCTGAGCGCACTGGCAATGGGATCCATCTGAGCATTTTTGCGCTGGCCGTTAGCAAACGCCTGGAGCTGTTTGACCAGGTACGCTTGATGCTGTCCTGCGAGCCTAGGAAAACCTGCCGCTGCCTGGCCTTCTCCATTCGATCCATGACACGCCAGACAGGCGGTAATGCCGGCGCCACCCTTTTGGGCAATTACGCCTCCCGCTAGCTTGTCAGCGAAAGCATGACTTGCCCATACGCTCGCGAATACAGTTAAAACCATCAATGCGAGTAAACGCACCGTATCCGCATATCGTTGTCGGGGTTCGAAACTCGTTGATTTGTGGCGACGCATACAGGTATCCGATCTGTAAAGTTGGCATTGACTTACACCGACTGACTCACGCTTTGCTGAGTCATTCAGTTGAACCATAGAAGAAATTACGCACATTGACTGCCATTTTATTATTCCCGCAGCTCTGCGTAAATAAAGTCATGCCTCGAGTGGATGAGCCGATATTCAGACAGACGTTGAGATGACGAAGAACGGTGTATTAACGAGCGCGTCCTACGTACTCATTTACTGTTGTGCCACGAATACGCCTCAAGAGATATCAAACTTTGCTTGAGTGATAGGCCATACCACCCTGAACACTCAAGCGCGTGTCCAGCCTAGGCTTTCATGCCCTCCAACAACGCGATCCCCCACGCCACGCCAAAGCCGTTGGTGTCGCTCATGACCGCACCCAGCCCGCCTTTGCAACTATGGCCCGACAAATCCATGTGCAGCCACGGCGTGTCACCGACAAAACGCGCCAGGAAAAGCGTGGCGAGGATATGGTCGGCTTCGCCTTCCATGCTGCATTGCTTGACGTCGGCCACGGTCGAATCGAGGTGGCTGTCGTAGTCCTCTGGATAAGGGAAGACGACGATGCGCTCGCCGCTGGTGGTGCCGGCACGCGAGGCTTGGTGCGCCAGCGCGCTGGAACTGGCGAACACGCCAGACATGCGGCTGCCGAGTGCATAGTGCATCGCGCCGGTCAGGGTGGCGAAGTCGGCGATGAGCGCGGGCTTGCTTTTGGCTGCCAGCGTCAGCGTGTCAGCCAGCACCATGCGGCCTTCGGCGTCGGTGTGGACAATTTCAATGGTGGTGCCGTTGAGCGCTTTCACCACTTCGTTCTGCTTGTAGGCTTCGGGGCTGATATGGTTTTCGGCGAGCGCGACCCAGCCATCCAATGCAACTGGCAGCTTCAGCTTCGAGGCCGCAGCAAGAATACCGAGCACGACCGCCGAACCGTTCATATCCTCGTGCATGCCCTGCATGAATTTGGCCGGCTTGAGGTTGTGGCCGCCGGTATCGAAGCAGATGCCTTTGCCGACAAAAGCAACCGGTTGCGCTTTGGCCTTGCTGACTTTGCCTTTGTAACTGATACGCACGATGGCGGCATCCTTGGCGGGCGAACCCTGCGCCACCGCGCAGAATGCACCGGCGCCCATTTTCTTCAGCTTGGCAAAACTGTATTCCTCAACCGTCCAACCGTATTGCTTGGCCAGCGCCTTGATGCGCTTGCGGTATACGCCGGGCGTGAGTTCGTCCGGCCCTTGCACGGTAAGGCTGCGGGTGAGCAGGTTGCCTTCTGCCAGCGCTTTCGCACGGGCAAATCCATCGGTCGATTTGTGGCCGAACAGCTGTACGCTTTTAAGCGCCGCATCGGTCTTGGACTTTCTGGACGGCAACGGCACAGCGTTGACCAGCGCGGCATATACCGCTGCCTCAGATGCGTGTTTTTTGAATGCTGCATCGCCGAACACCGCCAGGGTCAGCGATTTTGGATGTTCGGCCATCAGCAGCGCCAGGCCCTTGCGCACCAGTTCGTTTGTCTCGAACGTGCTGGCGTCTGCTTTGAGCATGCCCACCACGGCGAGCGTGCCGCCGGGAAGCTGCACCGCCACGGGCGACTTCGCCAACGAATCAATCTTGATATCGCGGCGTTTCATGACTGCCTTGAGTTCAGCACTGCCTGGCAGTTCGGGCAAAGTTTTTGAAACGGGCAGCAATAACAACGCGTGGCCCGCCATTTCCAGCGATTTTGCGGTGATTTCCTGTTTGTTTTCAGTCAGTTTAGGCAGCATGGGGGGTCCTTGGGGGTGGCGTTTTTCTTGATGGTTGGCGGGGTTTCCCGGATAATTGCGAGGTTTTGAAATTTCCACCGCATTTTTCCGACCCCATCCCACAAGGGTAACCGAATGAAGATTGAAGACAAAAAACGCGTTCTACGCGAAATGGTGTTGCATCGCCGTTTTGAAGAGCGCTGCTACCAAGCCTACATCGAACGCAAGATCGGCGGCTTCCTCCACCTCTATCCCGGCCAGGAAGCCTGCTGCAATGGCGTCATGGAAGCGGCGCGCCCGGGTCACGATTACGTGATCACCGGTTATCGCGACCACGTCCACGCGATCAAGTGCGGTGCCGACCCGAAAGAAGTGATGGCCGAGCTGTATGGCAAGGAGACCGGTTCCTCTAAAGGACGCGGCGGCTCCATGCACATCTTTGACGCCGACAAGCGTTTCATGGGCGGCTACGCGCTGGTGGGCGGTCCGTTCCCGCTGGCTGCCGGCATCGCCAAGGCGATCCAACTGAAGGGCGGCGATGAAATCGCGATCTGTTTCCTCGGTGACGCTGCCAACAACCAGGGCGTGTTCCACGAAACCCTGAACATGGCCGCGTTGTGGAACCTGCCGGTGCTGTTCGTCTGCGAAAACAACCGTTACGGTATTGGCACCTCGATCGAGCGTTCCACCGCCGTGGTTCACCAGCACAAGCGCGTCGCGGCCTACAACATCGAAGCCGCCGAATGTGACGGCCAGGATGTCGACGTCGTCTACGAACACGCTCGCCAGGCGGTTGACCACGTACGCTCGGGCAAAGGGCCCTACTTCCTCGAACTGATGACCTATCGTTATCGCGGCCACTCCATGTCGGATTCGCGCGGCTACCGCACGCGCGAAGAAGAAGAACTGTGGAAGCAGCGCGACCCCATCTTCATCCTGCGCGATCGCCTGATCGAAGCCAAGGAAATAACGATGGCGGACTTCGAGACAATGGAAAAAGAAACCGATGTTTACATCGAAAACGAAGTCATCAAGTTCGCTGAAGACTCGCCCGAACCGCGTGTTGAAGATCTCGAAAAATATGTTTTAGCCGACCGTGAAAGCCAGAAGCCCTGGCTCACCGGCAACGCTGCTTAAGGAAAAATCATGGCTCAAATCATGCTATGGGAAGCGATTCAGCGCGCCCACGATGAAGAAATGGCACGTGACCCGCTGGTCATCTGTATGGGCGAAGATATCGGCGTGGCCGGTGGCACCTACAAGGCTACCAAAGGCCTGTACGAAAAATATGGCCCGTTGCGTGTGATGGATACGCCGATTTCCGAAGGTGGCTTTACCGGCCTCGGCATTGGCGCTTCCTTCCTCGGCATTCGTCCCATCATCGAAATCATGTCGGTGAACTTTGCCTGGCTGGCAATGGACCAGATGTTCAATTCCGCGGCCAAGATTCGCTACATGTCCGGCGGCCAGCTGGAAGCGCCCTGCGTATTCCGCTCGGCC
>JAAFGW010000157.1 GCA_010365175.1 Sulfuriferula multivorans
TACTGGTAACTGCTTTCTTGGGCGTGGCTTTCTTGGGTGCGGCTTTTTTGGGCGCAACCTTTTTCGGCCTGGCGGATGCTGACTTGTTCGCAACCGGTTTGGCTGCAGGCTTATCCTGTTCGGCTTTAGCCTGACGCACGCTGGCAGAAAGTTTGTCTTTTAAGTTAGTCATGATGCGATCACCTCATTAATGATGGCTTCGATTTCAGCGGCTGCCAGGGCACCCCGACTCCCCATCTGATATACCGAAACACCTTCAAGTGCAGCACTGCGATAAATAGCGCGGCGCCGGATGCCTGTTTCGAGCACCGGAATGCCAAATTCGGCGATGGCATCGTGCATCGCCGCGGAAAGCGCGCTTTTGGGTTCCAGCTGGTTCAACACCAGGAAAGCCCGCAAGCGCTTGTTGGTTTTTCTCGCCTCTTCGATCTCGCCCGGCAGTCTAAGACTAGCCCACAAATCGATCGGCGAAGGCAACACCGGTATCAATGCCACATCGCAAGCACGCAATGCTTGCAGCGAGGCATGGCTTTCAAGTGAGGGCGGACAATCCAGCACCAGATGGCGGTACGCCTTGTAGTTCTGGTGCAGCGTTTTGGCGTCCCACTTGCCGTTGATTTGCTTGACCGTGGCAGGAAAGGGCGCACTGCCCAAACTGGCCCACTGCCGTGAAGAAGCCTGAGGATCGAGGTCCAGTACCAGCGTGTCATCTCGTCTGGCCAGACCTGCTGCCAGATTCATCGACACCGTCGTTTTACCCGCGCCGCCCTTTTGATTGATGACGGCAATAATGTGAGTTGCCATGATCAGCCTTCCGGTTGTGGATACAACGTATTGATACGTTTGGCGAGACCAAGTTCAGCATCGCCCAGCTCACCATCTTCGCCCGATTCCAGCGTGATATTCACGTAGGTGCTGGCGAAGTTGATGTTATGCGGATGCAGACCAGCTTCTTCGGACAGTGCCGCCACCGCATCAAGAAATTCGCGTGTTTGGCTATAACGTTCGAAGCCAAAGCGACGGAACAACGTCGGCGGCTTACCCCGTGCTTCCCATCCTTCTGGTACTTCAGCCATGTGGCGAACGCTCGGCAGATATGCCGTCCAACTCGCGAACATGTGCCAGCTCTTCGGCCAAAATGCCTTCGAGCAAAGCCACGCTGTCAGCATCACGCATGCGTTTCGCATGGGCTACGGCTTCGTCATACAGACGAACCGCATCCACTTCCAACACCCGATCCGCTGCCAGCAAGTCTTCAACCGTCCGCCCCAATCGGGCTGGCGGCAGATTGCCGGCTGAAGGTGCCACGCCCAACACGATCAGGCGTTCCATCAACCGCTCGGCGTGCTGCAGTTCTTCCACTGCCTCACGTCGCAATTCCGATGCGAGCGCGTAATCGCCCCACAGGCGCGCCAACACACTTTGCGCCAGGTATTGCTGGACTGCACTCATCTCGTGCGTCAAAGCACGGGAAAGCCAGCCCAGGGTACGGGGGTCAACGCTCATCCCACGACAGCTTAGCTGCGAGTCGAAGTGATTTCAGCGTCGCGACCACCACCGTCTGCGTCGGGCGAAGTCGGCAGAATGCCTTCCACTTCACCGTGTACGCGGGCGATGATGTGGGCAGCAACCAGGCCATCACCCACACGTTCACATGCATCAGCACCCGCGCGAACGGCAGCGTTTACTGCACCGGTCTCGCCGCGTACCAGCACGGTCACATAACCACCACCCACAAACTGACGGCCGATCAGACGCACTTCTGCGGCCTTGGTCATGGCATCAGCCGCTTCAATCGCGGGAACCAGACCACGGGTTTCAATCATGCCAAGGGCAACTCCGCTCACGATAGCCATTCTTATCTCCTAAATTCAATGCTTACTACAACTATTAAAACGCCGAAGTTTAAAACAATCAGGCGCTTGGTGCGGTCGGCAGAATGCCTTCCACTTCGCCGTGTACGCGAGCGATGATGTGAGCAGCAACCAGGCCGTCACCTACGCGTTCGCATGCATCGGCACCAGCGCGAACGGCAGCGTTGACCGCACCAGTCTCGCCGCGAACCAGCACGGTCACATAACCACCACCCACAAACTGACGACCGATCAGACGCACTTCTGCGGCCTTGGTCATAGCATCAGCCGCTTCAATCGCGGGAACCAGACCACGGGTTTCAATCATGCCCAGCGCAACACCCATACGTTCAGCCATTTTGTTACTCCTTCTATCACAAAGTTAATAATGAAATTCTTACTGCAAATTCCAAGGGCAATCGCGCCAATCACGCCTTCCCTTGCCCTACCCTTAAACTGGCCCCTACTCTTAAAACTTACTTATTCCAATTGTCGATAATTCCGCAAATCGTCAAGTCGGTCGTTACATTCGGGTCCGGCATCGCCCACCGTGCTGCACTTCCACTCGCGGTAAATACCCATTTTCCAATCGGTACACCGACTGGGTCAGACGCCACCAGCAATCCACCCGACTGAGTTTCGAGCACTCGCAGCGATGTCGCCTTTAAACCCGGGACGCGCTGGGTACAGACCAACTCATCCATGACGCGCATGATCTCCATAAATACAGCTCCATTAAAACAACTCCATCAGGCTTTATCAGCCGTCCAGTGGTCGATTATGCCGACGATGGTCAGATCGGAGGGGAACTCCTTGCTGCCCGCCGCCTCACGTGCTGCCGACGATCCCACGCAGATGACCCAGTCGCCGGGGATACATCCCACCGCGTCGACTGCAACGCTGCGAATTCCACCTTCTTTATCCTGCACCACCAGCAGCGGACGGTGACCGAATCCATTGATTCGGTTCGTCGATACCAGCGTTTTTTCGACTTTCATAATTCTCATAAGGCTGCCTTAGCGACTCATTCCGCTCAATGTCCCGCTTGCTGGACAACATCATCAATAAATGTACAGCGTTCGCTGCCTTCCGAATCGCTCACAGCCATCTGGCAATGCAGCATGCCTTTTAGGTGCAGCTGCGAGTAACGATCTTGAATGGCAGTCTGAACGCGCTGACACCGCGCCACTGCGCGCTCACGTGCGCCCGGCACTCGTGACGAATAGTGGAAGTGCACCAGAACCGGTACCGCCAAGCCCCGTGCAATATTCAGTCCGGAAAAAATTTTGATGCCCACATCTATGTCCGGCGCGCCTTCTTCCACCGTATCCAGATGCGCAAAATAAAACTTGTTGCGAAGTTGCAGCTCGCTCATCGCTTCACCAGCGCAGATGAAGCGCTCGTTATGACCGATTACGGCATAGCGCCCTTCATGATGCTGGATCACATACTGGATCTGTGACAAGTTCGCTTCCAGCAAGCAGGTAATCAACTTGCGCATGCCAGGCTGCAGTCCACAGTTTTTTTCGGCGTTGATGATCGCTTGATCAACCGCACTCCGTGCCTCTGTTGCGCTCATGCCCAGCGTCTCGTGGAACAGCCCTGCACTTTCGACAAACCGCATCGGACAATTTGCACTGTCGCTATCAGGCAAGTGCACCCGGATTGCATCGGTGTCGGTATCCATCCCAATCATCAGGGTGTCGGGCGCAGCACCGCGGCCATACGTGTTTTCAATCGCACCGCGCAACTCGGCCAAACGGTCGGTAGCTGCCTGCTTGGCCAAGCCATCATTACTGCCATGCGCAGCACAGCCTTGTTGACACGGATTCGAGGTGCTGTAGTGATACACCGCGATCTTTAAATAGTTACCGCTTTCGCCGCCTGGAATTCCGCCTGCCAAACGCAACAATTCGCGCTGAGTCCAGTCTGCCACGTCGCCTTCAACATCGAACAATGCACCTGCGTAAGCCTTGACGTACACCGCATCGTTTGATGCCATGCGAAAAACAAAAGGCAGCAAACCCTGCAAACGACCATCTGCACACGGACTGATATCCAGTGTGTGATAGCCACACGATTGAATGAAAGCTGCATCAATCAACATCCGGTCACGCCAGGGAAGCTGGTCAACGGCGGCCTGATCAATGCATTCCTTGAAACTGCGGAACACGCAATAGGAATGCAGTGCGCGCAAATCCAGTCCGGCAGACCAGGCGTTTTCAAGCAAATCCAAGGGCAAGGTATAACCCAACTTGTCCTGCGCCACACGCTGAGCGCGTGCCACAAAATCCATCTCGTGCTGAAATGCAGAAAGCGTTTTCAACGTGTCAACAATGGGTGAGAAGCGTCCACGCACCAGATTCTCGTAGGCATACAAACGACGATTCAACTCTTGGTCAACCAGCGCGTGCTCACAGCGCTGACCCGACCCAATGACGCACGCCAGATTATCGAGAGACTCTGGCTGGCAGAGCTCTTCGGCAGTACGCATCGCAGCAAGTCGTTTACGCGTATTCACGAATTACACCTCAGCCGCGTGCGCCACCCGAGAGGGTGACCAGTGAGCCTTTACCGAAGTTACCCGCCGAGCCTGTAATGCGGCTGTCCTCCACAACAACTGGACGCTCAACCACATCACGAAACAATTGCGCGTTCATGCCCACACCACGTGGCACACCGCGTGCCGATGGATTACGCGACATGCTCGAAGGACCTTCTGTTCCGGTCACTTTGCTCATCGCATCCCAGGCATCACCGGTAACCGAGCGTCCTGCCTGGCTACCTTCTCCAGTCAGGCGACGCGCAGCTGTAATTGCTTCTGCCTGCTCAGTTTGAGCGGCCGAAGTATCACGATGACGGAACTCCGGGGTGCCCGTGATCAGACCTCCCGCCTTATTGACTGGACCAGTAATCCGCTCACTGTTATACGCGGAGCCTGTGACATCACTGAATTGCTTCTGCTGTGCTGTGCGCGCAGGCGTATTGATGCTGAAATCCACGGGCGCAGGCTGACGTGTCATTTCAATTTGCGTGTTGCCACGCGCGACGAACCGACCACTGGTGCCGCATTGCGATGTCGTGTTGTCAACGCCTACATAAGGCGTCCCACTCACCACCTCACACGCACCGCGTTCGTCACCCGTCATGACCGAACCTCCCGCACCGGGGCGATCCCCGGTTACGGCTGCAGCAGGAATCACCGCACTGGATCGGATGATGGCCTCTTGAGCCTGCATAGCAGGCGCTTCGCAAAACCCGTTGTACTGGCCACGACCGATATAAGGGGTGCCACTGATGGGTGAGCAACCCCCTGATTCATCTCCGGTCACGCTACCCGAACGTCCAACGTAAGTGCCCGTAACAGCTTGACCGCGCCAGGTTTGATCAACTGCAACCTTGGCAACCGGTGCTACGGGGGTGCTTACGGCACAGACAGCACGCTGCTGGTCTGCACCGATATATTCAGTACCGGTGACGGATTTGCACCCACCCATTTCGTCACCGGACACCTTTGGGCTGCGGCCGACCTCTGTTCCGGTCAAGCTGCGACCGGACAAGGTTTGCATCACCGAAACTTTTTTCGGCGAAGCCGTATCGCATAGCGCGCCGAAGCTGCCTGATGTGTAGTACTGCGAACCCGTAATGCTGAGACACGAGCCTGGCTCGTCGCCCGTAACTTGGCTGGAGCGGCCGACTTCCGTACCTGAAACAGGCTGGTTGCCGCGTGAAGACATCACGCCAACTTTGCGGGGCGACTTCGGCGCAGACGTACTGCACACGCTGGTGAATTGCTCTTGAGCCAAATATTCTGTGCCGGTGATGCCGCGGCAGCTGCCGTTTTCATCACCCGTTAACTTGGACGTGTGACCCACTGCCGTACCGGTCACTGCCTTGCCGTGGCTGGTGTGACTTACTGCCACCTTATCGGGTGCCATTACGCCACCAGACGGCACAAGATATTCGGTTCCGGTCAGGAAACGGCCTGATCCAGGTTCATTGCCCGTCACTTTTTCCGAGCGAGTCACCGACGTACCCGTTACCAATTTGCCCTTGGATGTATCAGCCACACCCGCTTTGGCGGGCGACGCTGCCGGACGACTGGAACACATTTCGTCGTAACGTTCTGCTGCCAGATATTCGGTACCGGTAATGCCGCGGCAGTTGCCCGGCTCGTCACCAGTGACATTGGTTGCGCGACCCACTTCGGTACCCGTCACCTTGCGCTCGCCGAGCGTGTGGCTTACGCCGACCTTGGTTGGCGCTGCAGCAGGGCGCGCACTACATAACGTATCGAATTGCTCGGCCCCGATATATTCTGTGCCTGTCACGGCACGGCACGAACCAGGCTCATTGCCGGTGACTTTTTTGCTGCGTTCGACCATGGTGCCAGTTACGCCATGTCCCGACAGGGTATGACCTTCTTCAACCTTGGCCGGTGCGGGTGTTTCCATGCGGGCACGCATCCGTCCAGCGGGGCGCGACTCTTTAGCAGGCTTGATGCTTCCAGCCAGCGATTGCACTACACGGCGCTGCATGGCTTTTTGACGACCGGTTGCACCCTTGGCAATAGCTGCCTGCCAATCTTGCCCCGGCATTGAGGAAGCAATCTTGGTCGCTTGCGCCACACGCTTGAGCCCGGCCTTGCCATCTTGCGACAATGCTGCACGACGGGCACGCGCCAATGCGCGGCCCGTCGGTTCTATTGCTTTCCGCGGAACATTCGAAGCAGGTGATACGGCTGCTGCAGACATCATGTTTGTTGCTGGCTGAGAGTCGCCGCACCCCCCTTTGGTGCCATTGCAACCGCAACCGCAACCCTTGGCCGGTGCGTCAGCGACAGCCGCCGAGGCCATTGCTTCATTCGGACGAACGCGACCACTTGGTCGTGCTGCGGTGGGTTGCAGCGCAGCCTTG
>JAAFGW010000158.1 GCA_010365175.1 Sulfuriferula multivorans
CCGATGATTTGAATATGTCTGTGGGCACTGTCGGTTTACCTTCAATCTGTCACTTTTGAACTTTCATTTGGCACCAACCCCTTCAATGTGTCACCAAATCAGTCTTCAGCATCCCATTTCAAGCGCAAGATGATCAAGGCCGTTTGCCATGGCTCAGTGGTCCCAGATTTCAGCGTCCGAAGGCTTTACCGGCTGCGAGTAATCCACCCCGCCTGCGGGAGTAGCTGTTGTGCCCATGGTTGCGGACTGGGCATCTTTGTATCGCTGCGAATATCGCCTTGCCGCCTTTGTTTTGGTCGTGGCAAGCTCGATCAAGGCACGCTGGGCAGTCACGGCCTTGAATATGGCTTCCTGAGTGGGGGCGTTGTCCCCTTGTTCGCGCAACGCAGACAAGGCAGCGCGTTACTCCCACAGCGTGATGGGTGGCAACGCCAGATCAGCGAACGGTATCGGGCAGTAGCATCCATCGGGACCGCACACAAACACCCTGGACAGGTTTCGCGGATCGTAGCGCACCAGCACAGCGGAACCAAGTTGCACGATGGAGGGCAGCACGTTGTCCCAGTAGCGGATGTTGAACAGGTGCAATCCATCCCGGCGCAGTTTGCGCTGCATCGAGGGTAGAAAGCTGATCATGAATTGATCGGGCTGCTCAGGCAGCGACCGGGCACGCGCAGTCGGGCCACTTGTCGCGGCCTGCCATGCAGCCAGCGGGCTCTGGCGGATTCCCTTGTGGACGCGGCGATGGTATTGCTCGCAGATCTCTAAGGTCAACCACTGCTCCAGTTCTGCCATCGTCAGCCGCGCATTGGATTCGGACGGATAGTCTCCCCTGTCGTGCATGTTCGAACCGGTGGTTCCGGGCAGCAAATGCACGCGTCCCATCAGCGTGCCAATCAGGCGTTCAATGTGGCCGCCGTAGTGCGGTGTGGCGATGGGACGAAGAATCAGTCGAATGTCATGTTCGTCACACCCTCTGCGCAGCGCGGCTGCCGTGAAGTCCGCACCGTTGTCCGTATGCACGGCCGCAGGCAGTCCCCAAACGGGCCAGGTGCATGCCAGCCCTCTGGACTTGAGCCAGCTCTCTTTGGGCAGGATCGCTTGCGACAGGCACAGGGCCACGGAAGTTGAAGATGGCGCCTCCATCGAGAGATAAAACCCGACCACCACGCGGGTGACCACATCGACTGCCAGCGTGAGCCATGGCCGGCCTATGGGAAGGCGATTGACTTCGTCCACGACGATGGCATCCACCGGGGTGTGGTCGATCTGCACGACGTCCAGGGCATGCTGGACCTGGTAGCTTCCGGGTACAAAATCAGTTTGCGTTGCTGCTTCTGCTCGCTCCAGCCTCGCCTTTGCAACTTTTCCAGGGTCGAGCTCTTTGAGCCGGGCAAGTATGGGCTTGCGCGAGGGAGGCCTCAGGCCAAGGGCCGCGCAACGCAAACCCACCATCCGCACGACATCCTCTTTTTTGGCACGCACTTTGGTGAGGTACACCGCCTGAATGACCTCAGCAATCAATTTATCCAGCCGATCATCGATGCGGTGGGCGCCAACGGGTGTGCCGCGGGCACGAGGCAGGAGCGTGGAAGTTTGAGGCGCTTGGCGGTACAGCGCAAGCCAGCGAAAGACGGTGCGCCTGGATACTTCGAACTCAGATGCAATTTGCGCGATTTGCCGGGCCGCATTTTGTGCCTCATCGATTCCACAGATGGCTTCCTTGCGGCGTTTGGCCAACGCCCACTGGGAATCCGTGGCAGCGCAAATGATGGACTCGCTGGAGGCCTTCAGACGAACTGCCGGAGGTGGCGCACTCAGGTCTGCGGCACAAGCGGCATGAATTCGTCCATTGGCAAGATCACGGACCATAACCAGTCCGGCAGGCTCGACGCTGACGATGGCCACAAGACGGTCACCGGCAACTGCCAGGGCATTGGATACCACCTGAAAGCGCCCCATCGTCAGGTCCTTGCAGGTCAATGCGCACATAGTGACACATTGAAGGTAGTAAACGCAAGGTTGTGCCAATTGAAAGGGCTACATTTTGAAAATGCTTGTCTGGGCAGATTTGCCGAGATAAAGCCTTTTTACCAGGCGCCTCCAGTGAAAATGCCCTATCTGCGTGGTCTATTTGATGCCAATTGAAAGTTCAAAAATGACATATTGAAGGTGGACCGACACCTGGCCCGGGCCGATGCCCTTGCTCTGCGCGATGCTCGGGGCATAGACCGGGCCGGTGATCACATACACATCACCGCTGGCCCGGCCCGCGTATTTTTCCGTGGCGGCCTCGACCGAGGTTTTCCATACACCGCGGTTGTGTTTGGGTGCCTTGGGTACCATGTTGGCCAGCGAAAAGCTTTGCGCCATGGCCGCATGGGTTCGGTATCTGGCCGGCCGGCGCCAGGTGAACCGCGGTCAAATCCGCTGCCTTGGTAGTCGGCCAGGGTTGCCCGTTCGGCAGAGCGAAGGCGAGCATCGGCGAAAAACTTGTCGGTGTGCTCCTCGTCGGCACCAGCTACCAATGCGAGGTTGAGCCTTTGCGCCACTTACACGGCCGTCTTGCTTTCACCCGAGTGCAGGATGGCAAAGGCGTAGTGGCACAGCGCCCGCTGCAGGGGCCGGGGCGCGACTACGGGCGGCGTGCCGCCGGAAAAAAAATGCCGGCAGGCCGAAAAGTCCGCGCTGGCGTTGCCGGTCTGCCAGCATAAAGAGGTTTTTTTGCGCGTTTCTGACTCAGGACTAGTCGAGTAGACCAGAAATAGACCAAAATTTTACTGTGATGCAGACAGTCGTACATTAGTTTTGAAGCCGAGCCTCTCCTTAGCCTAAAAGGACAATCAGCGATGACCTCAGATTATGTGCGGAGCGTATTTATCAGCTACGCAACAAAAGATAAGGAGCGAGCGTTTGAAATATGCAGCTATTTGGAAGCGCTAGGCCACAGCTGTTGGATCGCGCCACGCGATATTCAGACTGGCAAAGATTATGCTGAAGAAATTATTTGTGGCATTGAAAAGTCGCGCTGCTTTGTCCTAATTCTGTCTGCTGCAGCCAACGCCAGCTTGTTTGTCAAGAGGGAGGTTGAGCGGGCTGTTTCCAAAGGAAAGCCAGTTTTTCCTGTGCGTGTGGAAGACGTTTTGCCCGCTCCAGCACTTGAATTCCATCTGGCATCGCTTCAGTTTCTTGACGCATGGAGTGGAGTGCTCAAGACCCACATTGAGCAGCTTTCCCGCGACATCACGGAAAAGGCTGATTTTCTTGTCTCACCTGCTGCACAGCAGCCTGCGTTACCTTTTTGGAAGCAGCGCGTTGTGGGTGGGAGCGCGATCACTGTCGTTGCTGCAATCATTGCAGTGTTGTGGGTCAATATGTTTCATCAACCGTCTCCTGTCATCATCCCTGTACAGACTCAGCCGAGCGCCACGAGCGTAAAGCCGTCGAGTCACTCCGAAAGCAAAAAGAGTGATGCGAGAGTCCAAGAAGTTTCTTGCCGAAAAGGCGAAGGATCCACACTTCGTTGTTCTCTTGGAGAATCCAAGCGAATCAAAATCCGTTCAGCCACCGGCGATGAACTATTTTTTGAAAACGGAAGCGGATCGACGGAGGAGCAAAGTAGGAACTTTTCCAAGCAGACTTTCGTTGCATGGCCAGGACCAGGGGCGACTGCACAGTTGTCACTGAGCGATGGAAGCTGGGCTCCAGCGCAGCCGCTGCCCAGTCTCGTCGATAAACCCGCAGCCGCATTAATTAGACAGGATGAACCCCAAAAGCCTCCACTGGCATACACGATCTATAAACAGGCCGATTGGATTTTCCTCTTTTTTGCTCCATGGGACGTTCAGGATGTCGAGTGGGCCGTCGACGCGAAAGGCTATATTCGGGCTGAACCCATGCCCTGGCAGCGTTTGATGGGTGGACCCTATTGGATTAAGGCGGCGGATTCGGCCGTAACCAATCTTTCCGTTCGATGGCGTAAAGCCGGTGAGCAGTGGTCTGCACCGGCAAACTACTCGTTCGATTCCGTGGCCTTACGCAAAGCCGTCGCAGCGTCATTAGCCGATCCTGCAAAGCAGATCTCGTGCCGCCGCCGTCAATCAAAATCTGCGCTGACAATCTGCAAGGCCGCGCAAGGGTTTGCACTTGGCGAACTCTTCAAGGAGTTGCGCTGGGGGGCGGACGCAAAGAGTCTTGCTGATGTATCTACCTACGACTTCAGCGAGTTCTCGGAGAAAATGCTCGCCAAGCTGCCGCCTCGGCCTACTTGCAATGACAGAGAGGCAGGATGCGTAGACAGCAAGAACAAAGCAGGCCACGCAAGAGGCATGTTGGAGACTGAACTCCGAACCATCAAATCTCAATTGGTAGCCTGGACACATGCAGGAGAGGACTATCGTTCGGACTTTCTTGTGACCGACGAACTCATGGATGAGGTCTTCTTCAAGGCCATTCCTCGAGGTGGTGGTGAGGCCGTCGTTGCACGCATTCCAGTCGCATCTCGTTGAATCAGCAACACGAGCCTGCTCGCAATGAAAACCACTTCATCACTGATTTTTCCTCCCAAGCCTTCAGCGGTTCTGCGTATCGGCGTTGTTGGCCATCGCCATGATCCTTCTCGGTTTCCGGAGACGATGTCTACGCTGCTGCAAAACAGGATGGTCGAGTTGTTGCAGAGAATTGACAGTGCAGCCGAAGCCGCGCGACAGGGAAGCGAAGAGTTTTTTACCTCGCATCGTGCAAGGCTGTCTTTTGTGAGTGCGTTGGCTGAAGGCAGTGACCGTTGTGGAGCTAGGGCGGCATTGCAGCTCGCTGTGGAACTACAAGTCATTTTGCCATTTGAGCGCAAAGAATACTCAAGCGATTTTTCAACAGAGGGATCAAAGATTGAATACGCAACGTTGCTGCGCAGCGCGTCGCGAGTGATTGAATTACCAGGCTCACGTGAAAGTGCTGCCTCGTCTTATCTTCTGGCCGGTCAGGTCACGATAAAGAGCGTAGACATCCTCATCGCTATCTGGGACGGTGAACTGGGAAATGGACTTGGTGGAACCGCAGACATTGTGGAGCAAGGATTGAAGCTGGGTGTCCCGGTTGTGCATGTCGACGTATTTGATCGGGATCACGCCAAAATTCGCTGGCTTGGCTGGCTAGATTTGCCTGCCAACGATCTATCTTCGATCACTCCTGTCCCTGCACGCAGTTTCGACGCCAATGTAGGTCAACTGGTTGAAATCCTGATGAAACCCCCTCATCCAGTGCCGCTGAAAGACCCACATGCAATAGATGTTTCGGAAGAAAAATTACTCAAAGACTTTTTTGGCACGGAGCGCATGTGGCGCTGGCGCTGGCGCTGGCGGCCGGAGCAGGCTCTCTTCCAGTTCGTATTTGGTAGTCGCGGTATTCGCCGCACAGACTTCCGAACCCTTGATTATCTTCAAGCCACGGAGGGCTCCTGGGGGTCCACGGGGCAGATCGATAATGTGCCGGGATTCTTGCCAAATGACATGCGAACCATACTGTGGCCCCGTTTTGCTTGGGCTGATAACCTAGCAAACTACTATGGACAATACTACCGCAGCGGCTACATTAGCAATTTTTTTCTTGCGGCATTGGCAGTCATTTGCTCAATCGTCGGTTTAGTTGTATGGCACGATTTCAAAACGCAGTTGGTGATTGTCGAGCTTTTTGTGTTGATATTGATAATTTCAAACACGTGGCTCGGAAACCGCAGGCGTTGGCATAGACGATGGTTGGACTACAGGCACCTTGCAGAGCGCCTTCGCAATTTGCGGTTTGCAGTTTTGCTTGGGAATCTCAACCTTATTCCGGAATCGGTAACCGCCACAGCGCCGAGCTGGGTCGCTTGGTATGCGCGCGCAACGGCACGGGAAATGGGCGTGCCTTCGATTGACTTCATGCAATGGAAGGTTCCCGATTTCGGGCGTGTTTTTGTTTTAGAGCAACTTGATCCCCAGATTGAATATCACGCCCACAACGAATTGCACCTTCATTCAGTCGAACATCGATTGCATATGCTTGGAAACTGTGCCTTTGTATTAACCATTGCATTCTGCTTTGCCTATCTTGCAGCACAATACCTAAAACCGTTTGGCGCGACAACGATAGGGATGCTGATTCTCCAATATGGCGTTGTATTTACGATTTCTTTGCCCGCCATCGCTACAGCGCTCTACGGAATCAAAACGCAGGGGGAATTTTGTTCGCGCGCTGAACGTTCTCATCGGACAATGCTGGAGTTGACTGCAATCAGACTGGCCTTGCAAACGCAGACCTACTCTTTTAACTACCTCCAGATTCAGGTGGAAAAAGCAGCCTCTGTCATGCTAGATGACCTTGCGGACTGGCGCGTTACATATGGTCGTCGTCGCTTGGAGAATCCCGCCTAGTGTTGCGTCATGAAGAAGTTGTTGGATAAAGGCGTTTTAGCTTGACTCGGGCAGTTTCGGTCATGAACTGCCAGTTGACTTTGGCCTAGAGGTTGTCGCGGCGAGTTTGCCAAGCAGCGACTTCGCTTCGCACGGTCTCGATGTTATCGATGCGCCAATCCAGACACTGGCTTACTATGACATTGATCTCAATTTCTGCCATGTCTAGCCATTGATAGGCTTTCTTTATCGGGAGCGCATTGTTCTTGATGACGGAGCGCGCGACTGAACCTTGGTTCGTTGTCTTGTCCTATTGCTCTCCGTCAGCAAATGCAAAACTTAACAACCTCAACGCATCAAACGTAGGTTCA
>JAAFGW010000159.1 GCA_010365175.1 Sulfuriferula multivorans
CGCACGCCCAGACGTATCAGCGGGTGCGTAGCGCTCTCACCAAAATGGTGAAGGCTATCGAAGGCAAAAAAATCAATATTCATGCGGCATTTATTGAGTTTAAGAGCGGTTAACTGCGGTTTTTAGGATGAGAGATGCGCTCATGCGCCGCGCTGATCCATGGGCACATACTCGCGCCGTTCCGGGCCAGTGTAGAGCTGACGTGGCCGTCCGATCTTGTGCGCCGGGTCAGAAAGCATTTCATTCCACTGTGCCACCCAACCTGAAGTGCGTGCCAGCGCAAACATCACGGTAAACATGCTGGGGGGAATGCCCATTGCACGGAAGATGATGCCGGAATAAAAATCCACGTTGGGATACAGCTTGCGCGAAATAAAGTAATCGTCTTCCAGCGCGATGCGTTCAAGTTCCATCGCCATCTTGAATTGCGGGTCGTCGCGCAGATCCAGTTCGTCCAGCACCTCGTAACACGTCTCACGGATGATGCGCGCGCGCGGGTCCATGTTTTTGTAAACTCGATGCCCGAATCCCATCAGCCTGAAACCATCGGATTTATCCTTGGCGCGCTTGATGTATTCGGGGATGCGCGAAACATCGCCCATATCATCGAGCATTTTCAGTACAGCCTCGTTGGCACCGCCATGCAGCGGCCCCCACAGTGAGGCCATACCGGCCGCTACACACGCATAGGGATTGGCGCCGCTTGAACCCGCCAGACGCACGGTTGAAGCCGATGCATTCTGCTCATGGTCGGCATGCAAAAGAAAGATGCGGTCAAGCGCGCGTGCCAGTACCGGATTGGGCACATACGGCTCGCACGGTGTCGAGAACATCATGTGCAGAAAATTCTCGGCGTAGGAAAGATGGTTCTGCGGATAAACGAAAGGCTGGCCTTCGTTGAATTTGTAAGCCCAGGTCGCCACGGTGGGCACCTTGGCGATCAAACGATGCGCCACGATTTCGCGATGTTTCGGATCGAACAGGTCATTGCCTTCGTGGTAGAAAGCCGACATGGCGCCAGTCACACCGATCATCACGGCCATTGGGTGCGCACTGCGGCGAAATCCGCGAAACACGTTTTCCATCTGGTCATGCAACAGGCTGTGGTGGCGAATCGATTCTTCGAATGCCGTTTTTTGAACGGCCGTCGGCAATTCGCCATGCAACAGCAAATAACTGACTTCCATATAGTCAGATTGATACGCCAGCTGCTCGATCGGATACCCGCGATAATACAGCAAGCCCTCGTCACCATCGATATAGGTAATGTCCGAGGTGCAGCTCGAGGTAGCGGTAAAGCCGGGATCATGGGTGAAATAGCCATGCGCACCGAGCGTGCGGATGTCAATCACCGGCTTGCCATAGGTGCCCTGCTCAATCGGCAATTCAATCGAAGGGCTGCCGTCGCTAAAGGTAAGGGTGACGGTTTTTTTCATGGTGATTCCAAAAGTGATGCTGCTCGATAGTGTTGCAGTCGTTGAACAAGCGTTTCAAGGTCTGGGTCGCTTGCCGGCAGGCGACCGTGTAACCGATCCATGATTTCCATGTCAGCCAGGGCCAGCAAACGCTCCAGCGCAACGACCTCGTTAACGTTAAGTGTAACGCGGTGCGTGTCCCAAAATCCACCCAGCCAGAGGTCGAGTTCGAGCAGTCCGCGACGACAACGCCAGCCGATGGGATCAGACACGGCGCTTCACCAACAAGGATTTGATGCGCCCGATGGCCGCCGTGGGATTCAATCCTTTGGGGCAGGCATCCACGCAATTCATCACGCCATGACATCGATACAACCGATACGGATCTTCCAGATTGTCGAGCCGTTCGCCGAGTGCTTCGTCGCGACTGTCTGCGATAAAGCGATACGCCTGCAGTAAACCCGCCGGCCCGACGAATTTGTCCGGATTCCACCAGAACGACGGGCACGAAGTAGTGCAACAGGCACACAGAATGCATTCATACGCACCATCGAGCAACGCACGATCTTCCGGGCTTTGCAGTCGCTCAACCTCTGGCTCAGGTTCATCATTAATGAGCCAGGGCTTGATCGAGCGGTATTGCTTGATGAAAGGCTCCATGTCCACAATCAGATCGCGAATCACCGGCAAGCCCGGCAGTGGACGCACTTCAATCGGCTGCTTCAACTCGGACAAGGGCGTGATGCACGCCAGCCGGTTTTTTCCATTCACATTCATCGCATCCGATCCGCACACACCTTCACGACAGGATCGACGCAAACTCAGCGTTTCATCCTGCGCCTTGATGGCGATCAAGGCGTCAAGCAGCATGTTTCCGGCTGGCTCGATATCAAGTTCGACATCCTGCATATAAGGCTTTTTGCCCGAGTCTGGATCGTAGCGGTAGAGACGGAATTTCATGGGTTTTTGCCCGGGGTGGGGGTTGCTCGGGTTGCCATCAATACACTCGCTCTTTTGGCCGGATCGACTCAACAGTCAGGGGTTTCAGCCGAACTGGCTTGGTATCCAGCTGATCTCCTTCCAGCGAATACAGCGTGTGCTTGAGCCATTGTTCGTCATCCCGCTTGGGGAAATCTTCCCGCGTATGCGCGCCGCGACTCTCGGTGCGATTAATCGCCGACACCAGGGTTGCCCGCGCCACACCCATCATGTTTTCCAATTCCAGCGCCTCGATGCGGGCGGTATTGAATACCCGGCTTTTATCCTGCAGCTCCGCTTGCGCCAAACGCGCTTCCAGTTCATCCAGTTTAGCCAGGCCTTCGCGCAATATCGGATCGGTGCGGAACACGCCCGCATGCTTTTGCATCATGTGCCGCAAATCGTCGCTGATCGCGGCCACACGTTCGCTACCGGGTTGCTCCCAACGTTGCAGGCGCGCCAGGCTAGGGGCGCTTGCGTTTTCAGGCAGGGTGCGCGGATACGGGTTGTCGCGCAAATATTCCTGCATGTGTTTGCCTGCGGCGTGGCCGAATACGAGCAGATCCAGCAGTGAGTTGCCGCCCAGCCGGTTGGCACCGTGCACCGAAACGCACGCGCATTCACCCACGGCATAGAGTCCCGGTACGGGCTCTTCGGGGCCAAAGCGCGCGGGTGCCACCACCTGGCCATGCAGGTTGGTGGGGATCCCGCCCATCATGTAGTGCGCGGTAGGGGCCACGGGAATCGGGGCCTTGGCCGGATCGACACCGGCGAAACGTACCGACAGGTCGCGAATGCCAGGAAGCTTTTCGGCAATAAAGGCTTCACCAAGGTGATCAAGCTTGATGTCCACATAGTCACCGTTCGGTCCACAGCCACGGCCTTCAGCAATTTCAATGGCGATGGCCCGCGCAACCACATCGCGCCCGGCAAGGTCTTTTGCATGGGGCGCATAACGCTCCATGAACCGTTCGCCGTTCTTGTTCAGCAGATAACCGCCTTCGCCGCGCACGCCTTCGGTGATCAGGCACCCCACACCCGCAATGCCGGTTGGATGAAACTGCCAGAACTCCATGTCCTGCAGCGGCAGCCCTGCGCGCAACACCATGCCAAGGCCGTCGCCGGTATTGATCATGGCATTGCTGCTATTCCAGAACACCCGCCCTGCTCCGCCTGTGGCCAGCAAGGTGGTGCGCGCCTCGATCAACATCGGCTCACCGGTCTCGATACTCATGGCCGTCACGCCCAGGCAATAGCCTTCGGTATCACGCACCAGGTCGAGCGCAAAATACTCGTCGAAGAACTGGGTACGGTGCTTGATGTTCTGCTGATACAACGTGTGCAGCAACGCGTGGCCGGTGCGATCGGCCGCCGCGCAAGTACGCGTGGCCTGCTCACCCCCGAAGTTTTTCGACTGACCGCCGAACGGGCGCTGATAAATCTTGCCGTTGTCGAGTCGCGAAAACGGCAAGCCCATGTGCTCAAGCTCATACACTGCGCTGGCGGCTTCGCGGCACATGAATTCGATCGCGTCCTGGTCGCCCAGCCAGTCACCGCCCTTGACCGTGTCGTACATGTGCCATTCCCATTTGTCCTCATCGACATTGGCAAGTGCGGCGGTGATGCCACCCTGTGCCGATACCGTGTGCGAACGCGTGGGAAATACTTTTGACACAACGGCTACGGTGTAATCCGAGCGTGCCAGTTGCAACGCTGCACGCAGACCGGCACCGCCACCACCGATGATGAGCGCATCAAACCGGCGCGTATTCATGTTCCACTCCCTATGCCTGCGCCAAATAAAACCGCCGCCAGCCATACCACGCTGCTGACCAAAATGACCACGACGGCCAGCGTCATGGCCAGCCGAATTGCAACGGGATGGATGTAATCCATAAAAATGTCATGCATCCCCACCCAGGCATGCATGGCGAGCGCGATAGCGCTCAACAGCAGCAACACGCGACTCCACAACGGGGCGAACAGACTCTGCCAACCGGAAAAATCAAGTGGCAAGGCAGCGAGGAAATAGACGAGCAATACAGGGATGGCCAACGCAAGCAGCAATGCGGTGGCACGCTGCATCAGCCAGTTCCCCGTCCCGATATGTGAACCCGTTGGCGATTTCATGCGTAAAGCCTCCAGGCGGCGAACAGCGTAATCAAAGCCGTTGCAAGCAAAACGCCCAAACTGCTGCGTTGCGCCGCAGCACGCTCCACCCCCCAATGCACATCCAGCGCCAGGTGGCGCAAGCCAGCCAATGCATGATGTGCAAACGCCCAGATCAGCAGTACAAAAAACAGCTTGTTCAATGGATGCGTCAGCCACGCTGCCATGCGTTGAAAACCCGGTTCACTGGACAATGAAACCGACAAAGCCCACACCCCAAGGGGGAATGCCAGAAACAACAGGGCACCCGATATCCGATGCAGGATCGACACCCAGCCCGAAAGCGGCAAATGAATGCGAAACAAGTTTAGATAAACAGGACGCGCGTGAGGTTTCAAGACGGGGTCAGAAGTCCATGACTGTTTAGCGGCGCTTGGCAGGTGCTTTTTTCGCAGCTTTCGCCACCGCCGGCGGCACCCGCTCAAGCAGACGCGGATCAAAAGGCTTGGGCAGTATGTAGTCCGGACCAAATTTGAGTTTCTTCAGATTGTAGGCCTTGAGTACGGAAGCGGGCACCCGCTCGCGCGCCAGTTCTGCCAACGCGACCACGGCTGCAATCAGCATGGCCTGCGTGATTTCCTTGGCACGGGCATCGAGTGCACCGCGGAAGATGAAGGGGAAGCCCAACACGTTGTTGACCTGATTGGGATAGTCCGATCGCCCGGTCGCCATGATGAGATCGCTGCGTACGGCTTGTGCTTTTTCCGGCAGGATTTCGGGGTTGGGGTTGGCCAAGGCAAACACCACCGGCTTGTCGGCCATGCTCTTCACCATGGCCGGGCTCACCAGATTGGCACCCGACACACCCACAAAGACATCCGCACCATTCATTGCCTCGGCCAGCGTGCGCAGTTTGGTTCTGCGTGCAAACGCTTTCTTGAAGGTGTTGAGGTCGGTGCGATCTTTGTGCACCACGCCTTTGGAATCGACGAAAAGTATATTGCCCTTTTTTGCGCCCATCGCAACCAGCAGGTTCATCGAGGCAATACCGGCCGCGCCAGCACCCAGACAGACAATTTTTGCGGTTTCCAGGGTTTTCCCCTGAATGGTCAGGGCATTGATCAGCCCGGCGCAAATGATGACGGCGGTGCCGTGCTGGTCGTCATGGAATACCGGAATGTCGAGACTCTTGCGCAGCGCCGCTTCGATTTCAAAACAGTGCGGCGCAGCAATGTCTTCGAGGTTGATTCCGCCGAACGTAGGAGCGATGGCTTCGACTACCTTGATGAATTCCTGCGGCGTTTTGGCAGTCACTTCGATATCGAACACATCGATGCCTGCAAATTGCTTGAATAGTACTGCTTTGCCTTCCATCACCGGCTTGGAGGCGAGAGGACCCAGGTTGCCCAAGCCCAGAATGGCGGTGCCATCTGTAATCACCGCGATCAGGTTGCCCTTGTTGGTGTAATCGTAGGCTTTCCTGGGGTTTTTGGCGATTTCCAGCACCGGCTGCGCCACACCAGGGGTGTAGGCCAACGACAGGTCGGCTTGAGTAGAACAGGGTTTGGACGATTCCACCGACAGCTTGCCCGGCTTGGGCAGGCGATGGTAATCGAGGGCTTTTTTCTTAAGATCGGCTTGGCTCATAACGACAGATGCAAGTGGGATAAACAAGCCCCATTATCGCGGATTTATCGATGCTGTGCCCTGCCCCGGCCCGGCAAGGCCGAACACCTCGTGTAGCAAATCGTGTTTCGAAAGTTCAGATTCGCTGCGCCAGGTCAGTTTTTCCAGATTTTAAGCTGAGCGCGCAGACGGGCAACTGCCTGCGAATGTAACTGGCAAACACGTGATTCAGACACCCCCAGCACCACGCCAATTTCCTTCAGGTTCATGTCCTGTTCGTAGTACATGCCCATCATGCTGCGCTCGCGCTCGGGCAGATTGTGGATGGCTGAGACCAGGCTGTCGCGAAAGCCACCGTCCTCCAGCACGGCAAGCGGATCGTCGCTGCCATCGACCAGATAGCGCTCAAGAAAACTGGCGCTGTCTTCGTCAGAGAAATCTTCGTAGTACAACAGTTGCGAGCACTTCACGTCGCCCAACATGGATTGGAATTGATCGATGGCCAATCCCATTTCGGCAGAGATTTCCTGCTCGGTTGGCGGCTTGCCATTGCGTTGCTCCAGCCGATTAATCGCCGCTTCGATCTGGCGTGACTTTTGACGTACGTGGCGAGGCAACCAGT
>JAAFGW010000160.1 GCA_010365175.1 Sulfuriferula multivorans
GGACGCGGTTGCAAGTTTCGCAAAAATGCTGTGACACCGGGGTGATGAAGCCGACGTTGAAGCGGCCGTCTTTGGAGCCGAGATAGCGCGCGGGACCGGCGCCGGGGATGGTGGTTTCGATCAGATTGAACTGGGTGCGCAAGCGCTCTTTGACCGGTTGCAAATCCATGTATTCGGCGTTGCGGCCAGTGTCGCCCATCGGCATGGCTTCAATCAGGCGCAGCACAAATCCGCGCTCCATGCAGAAGGCGACCATTTCGTCGATTTCGTCGTCGTTGGTGCCGGCGAGCGCCACCATGTTGAGCTTGATCGGGGCAAAGCCGACGTCTTGCGCTACGGCAAGTCCGTTCATCACTTTGGCAAGCACGTCACGGCCGTTGATTTTTTCCACGCGCGCTTGCTGCAGCGAATCGAGGCTGACGTTGAGGCGGGTGACGCCCGCGTCTTTCAGCGCCTGTGCGTGCTTGTCAAGCTGGGTGGCGTTGGTCGACATCGACAAATCGTCGATGCCGGGCAGGGCGGTGATGCGCCGTGCCAGCCCGGCAATGTCGCGCCGCAACAGCGGTTCGCCACCGGTCATGCGGATGCGGCTGACGCCCAGCCGGCCAAAGGCGCCGATGAGGCGTTCGATTTCGTCAAAGGTGAGCCAGTGCTCGGGTTCTTCAAATCCCTTGAAGCCTTCGGGCATGCAGTAGCTGCAGCGCAGATCGCACCGGTCGGTGACCGATAGCCGCACGTAGTCGATGCGGCGGTTGAATTGGTCGATGAGTACAGGTGAAGTCATGGCGTGGGCAGCAGTTGGCAAGCAGGGGTTATATATGGAAAAATATAACCTATTAATCCCATCCCGGCTAGCCGGGCAGGCACCAGGCATGAAGATATTCGGCATTGCGGGTTTCAGCGGCAGCGGCAAAACCACGCTGATCGAGCGGGTCATTCCGCAACTTACCGCGCGCGGGCTCAAGGTGGCAGTGGTCAAGCATACCCACCACGACTTCGATATGGACCGCCCCGGCAAAGACAGCTGGCGCGCGCGCGAAGCCGGGGCGGCGACGGTGCTGCTGTCATCCGACCACCGCACCGCCTTGCTGACCGAGCATCGCGATACGCCGCCAACGCTGGCCGAGCTGCTTGCCAAATTGCCGCCCTGCGATCTGGTGCTGGTTGAAGGCTATAAGCGCGAGGCCATCCCCAAGCTCGAAGTGCATCGCGCCGAAACCGATAAACCCTGGCTGTTTCCCGACGATCCGCATATTCTGGCGGTGGCGTCTGATGTTGCCACCCCCAACGATTTCCCGCGCATCGACATCGATGCGATTCCACTCATCACCGACTTTATTGTGAATCATGCTCTCAGCGACCCAACTGCTTGAAAACCTGCTCGACCGTGCACGTTGCGTGGCCGAATCCGAAACCGTGGCCATCTCCGCTGCGCTCGGGCGTGTGCTCGCCGCGCCGCAAATCTCTTCGATCACCGTGCCGCCGCTGGATAACAGCGCGATGGATGGCTATGCCGTGCGCCTGGCTGACGTGGCCAGGCCGGGCGTGCGCTTGCCGGTGTCGCAGCGCATTCAGGCGGGCACAGTGGGGCAACCGCTGACAGCCGGGACGGCCGCACGTATCTTTACCGGCGCGCCGGTGCCACTGGGCGCTGATGCCGTGCTGATGCAGGAAGATTGCCTCGCTGAGGGTGAACATGTGGTCATCAACACGCTGCCGCGGCCGGGCGAGAACATTCGCCGTGCCGGGGAAGATATTGAAACCGGTGCGCAGATCCTGGCGGCGGGCACGCGGTTTAATGCGGCCGAAATGGGGCTGGCTGCATCGGTCGGCCTGGCCGAGGTGCCGGTATTCAAGCGGTTGAAAGTCGCATGCTTTTTTACTGGTGACGAACTGGTGACGCCGGGTGCGCCGCTGGCCCCCGGACAGATCTACAACTCCAACCGCTACACCCTGACCGGACTGGTCAACGACCTCGGCTGCGAACTGATCGACCTCGGCATTGTGCCCGACACGCTGGAAGCCACCGAAGCCGCGCTAACCCTCGCCGCGCGTGAAGCCGATGTCATCGTCACCAGTGGCGGGGTGTCGGTGGGCGAAGCGGACTACGTGAAGACGGCGGTGGAAAAACTCGGCCTGGTCGAAATGTGGAAAGTGGCGATGAAGCCTGGCAAGCCGGTGGTGTATGGGCAGGTCGGCAACGCCGACTTTATTGGTCTGCCAGGCAATCCAGTATCGGCCTTTGTCACCTTCTGTTTGTTCGTGCGGCCGTTTTTGCTCAAGCGCATGGGCGTGGCCGATGTACTGTATCGCGCGTTTTCCGTGCAGGCGGACTTTGCCTGGACCAGGCCGGGTGCGCGTCGTGAGTTCCTGCGTGCGCGGCTGCAGTCGAATGGCAAGCTGGCGCTGTTCCCCAACCAAAGCTCCGGCGTGCTGACGTCGTGCGCCTGGGCCGATGGGCTGGTTGATCTTGAAATTGGCGCTACCGTGCAGCCGGGTGGTTGGGTCCGATTTATTCCCTTTTCGGAGCTGCTGAAATGAAGCTGCGCGTGCTGTATTTCGCCCGCTTGCGTGAGCGCTTTGGCATGACAGAGGAAAAAGTGGAGTTGGTGGGCTCGACTGCGGCCGATCTGGTGGCACAGTTGCAAGCCCGCGGCGGCGTGTGGGCAGAAGAACTGGGCGCTGGCCGGGCATTTCGTGTGGCGGTTAATCAGGATATTGTGACGCTTGATGCGTCTTTTCCCGAGAATGCCGAAGTCGCGATTTTTCCGCCGGTGACTGGAGGCTGACTTCATGAAACCAGGTTCAATGAAGATTGTGATCCAGACCGATGCCTTCGACCTGGGTGCCGAAGTCAACGCGATGAGCCAGGGCCGCACCGATATCGGCGCCATCGCCAGCTTCGTCGGCCTCGCTCGAGACATGAACGAGGGCAGCGGTGTGCAGGCGATGACGCTGGAACACTATCCAGGCATGACCGAGAAGGCGCTGGCCACTTTGGTCGAAGAAACTTGCGCGCGCTGGGCACTGCTGGATGTCACGGTGATTCACCGGGTGGGTCGCCTGTTGCCGGGCGATCCCATCGTGCTGGTGGCGGTGGCCAGCAGCCACCGTGGCGAAGCGTTCGCCGCATGTGAATTCGTCATGGATGCACTCAAAACCCGAGCACCATTCTGGAAGAAGGAAGAAACGCCGGAAGGGGAACGCTGGGTGGAGGCCCGTGTGAGCGACAACACGGCTGCCGCGCGCTGGGACGAGTTGCCTTGACTCAGGCTGCTTCGTCTTTGGTAGTGCGCTCTGGAATGGAACACGCTACGTTCTCCCTGCGCCACAGGCGGCGCACTTTCAGAAACCCCCGATAGCCCCATTCGAGTAGGTGAACCACGCCCGGCTGCGCCGCGATACGCCCCGCGAGATTGAATGCGGGTAACGCCTGCCATAGCGCTGCAAAGGCAGCAGCGCCTGATACCAGTTGACCGTTTGGCCAACGTGCGTGCAGGCGGGCATAGGCAGCCACCCGATTTAAGTCGGCACCCAAGTCGCTGTCTTCGCATTGCGCCAGATTGATCCAGCGAATGCGATCTGCACCACGACGACGCTGGTAGAAACCGATTTCACGTGTGCAGACCGGGCAGCCGCCATCAAAGTAAAGCGTCAACAAAGGTAGGCTAGAAGGGGTCATGTTGGTTGATTTGAAAGTGGATGAGCAATTCGGCGCTTGTCATGATCGAGTACCGCAGAACTGAATCAGTTCCTTAACGTCATAGTGTGGCATTTGAGTTTCCGTTTCGGGAAGAATGACAGATGGTATGGCATGTCATCTCAACCTCCTACAATGAACTTCGATCCCATGATCTGGAAGGACAAACCGAATGCCTTTGCCTGCTGCCATACTGACACCAGATGAACTAGATCGTATCAACGCCTACTGGCGTGCCGCCAATTATCTTTCGGTCGGCCAGATTTATCTGCTGGCCAACCCCCTGCTCAAACAGCCACTGGAACGCGCGCACATCAAGCCGCGCCTGCTGGGCCACTGGGGTACGACGCCCGGCTTGAATTTCATCTACGTGCACATGAATCGGCTGATCAAGCAGCACGATCTCAACATGATCTATGTGACCGGTCCCGGACATGGCGGCCCGGGGTTGGTGGCGAACACCTATCTCGAAGGTACCTATAGCGAGGTCTACCCCGACATCTCTCCGGACGAAGAAGGCATGCGCCGGCTGTTTCGGCAGTTTTCCTTTCCCGGTGGCATTCCCAGCCATGTCGCGCCGGAAACACCCGGATCGATTCATGAGGGCGGTGAGTTGGGCTATGCGCTGCTGCATGCCTATGGCGCGGTATTCGACAACCCCGACCTCATCGCATGTTGCGTGGTGGGGGATGGCGAAGCTGAAACCGGGCCGCTGGCCACGTCCTGGCATTCCAACAAGTTTCTCGATCCGCGTCGCGACGGCGCAGTGTTGCCGATCTTGCACCTCAATGGCTACAAGATTGCCAACCCGGCGGTGCTGGCCCGCATTCCCCACGCTGAGCTGGAAAGCCTGTTTGTGGGCTATGGATACAAGCCCTATTTCGTGGAAGGCGATGAGCCCGAAGCCATGCACCAGTTGATGGCGGCTACGGTTGATCAAGTGATGGCAGACATACGCGACATCCAGCGCAAGGCGCGGGATGGCAGCGATCTCAGTCGTCAGCTGTGGCCGATGATCGTGTTGCGTTCGCCCAAGGGCTGGACCGGTCCGAAAACGGTGGATGGCAAGAAAACCGAGGGCTATTGGCGTTCTCACCAGGTGCCGTTCAGCGACATGAGTAAACCGGAACATGTGCAGCTGCTGGAGGTATGGATGCGCAGCTACCAGCCGGAGAATCTGTTCGATGAAACCGGAAAGCTCAAGCCTGAACTGGCCGATCTTGCCCCGCGTGGCGAACGGCGCATGGGGGCGAACCTGCATGCCAACGGCGGCAAGCTGCTGCGCGACCTGCGGTTGCCGGATTTTCGCGACTACAAGCTGAACGTGCCGACACCTGGTGGAGTAATAGGCGAATCCACTCGAACGATGGGAAATTTCCTGCGCGACGTCATGCGGGACAACGCCGACAACTTTCGCGTTTTTGGCCCGGACGAAACCAATTCCAACCGGCTGGGTGCGTTGTTCGAGGTCACCGACCGTGCCTGGATGGCCGAACGTTTCGACTACGACGACCATCTGGCGCCCGATGGCCGGGTGATGGAAATCCTCTCCGAACATGCCTGCCAGGGCTGGCTCGAAGGCTATTTGCTCACCGGCCGCCATGGGCTGTTTTCCTGTTACGAGGCCTTCATTCACATCGTCGATTCGATGTTCAACCAACACGCCAAGTGGCTCAAGGTGTGTGGCGAGATTCCCTGGCGGCGGCCCATCGCCTCGCTCAACATCCTGCTTACGTCACACGTCTGGCGCCAGGACCATAACGGTTTTTCGCATCAGGACCCGGGCTTCATCGACCATGTCGTCAACAAGAAGGCTGACATCATTCGCGTCTATCTGCCGCCGGATGCCAACACCCTGCTGGTCATCACCGACCAGTGCCTGAAAAGCCGCGACCTGGTCAATGTCATCGTCGCTGGCAAGCAGCCCCAGCAGCAGTGGCTCGACATGGATGCTGCCATCAGCCACGCCAGTGCCGGCATCGGCCTATGGGAATGGGCCTGCAGCGATCAGGACGGCGAACCCGACGTGGTGCTGGCTGCAGCGGGCGACGTGCCCACGCTGGAAATGCTGGCGGCCATCGACATCCTGCGCCAGCTCGTGCCCACGCTAAAAATTCGCTTCATCAACGTGGTCGACCTGATGACCCTGCAACCGGAGGAAGAGCACCCGCATGGTTTGTCCGGCAGAGAATTCGACAGTCTGTTTACTACCGACAAACCGATCATCTTTGCCTATCACGGCTATCCCTGGCTGATCCACCGGCTCACCTATCGCCGTACCAATCACGGCAATTTGCACGTGCGCGGCTACAAGGAGGAGGGCACCACCACCACGCCATTCGACATGGTCGTGCTCAACACCCTCGACCGGTTTCATTTGGTGATGGATGTGGCGAACCGGGTGCCGGCCTTGCAGGCGCAGGCCGCGCATATCAAACAGCGCATGCGCGACAAGCTCAACGCGCATACGCAATACATCCATGAGCACGGCGAGGACATGCCCGAGATTCGCGATTGGCAATGGCCGCAGTGAGCCGATCCATCCTCACCATCAACAGCGGGTCATCCAGCCTCAAGGTAAGCCTGTTTCGTACGGACGGATCGCGTCGGGACTGGCGTTACACGCTGGCAGGGCAGCAAGCCGCCAGCGATTACGCCCAGGCATTCGACAGTTTGCAGCAAGACTTGGACGATGAAATTCCGGATGCAATCGGCCACCGTTTTGTACATGGCGGCGACGTCGCCGACGCAGCACGCAGGCTGGACGAAAAGGAAACTGAACGCTTGCGCAGTTTGATCCCGCTGGCGCCTTTGCATCTGCCAAACAATCTGCTCGGCGTCGAGCTGTGCCAAGCGCGCTTTAACGTGCCGCAAATCGCCTGTTTCGATACCGCGTTTCACCACACCCTGCCGGAGGTGGCCCGACGTCTGCCCATTCCGCAGACATTTGGCATGCGCCGCTACGGTTTTCATGGCCTCAACTACGCCTATATCGCGTCGCAATTGCCGGGCTTGCTGGGCGAAGGCGCGCGCGGCCGTATCGTTGTTGC